>NZ_JASJXJ010000028.1:0-30315 GCF_035018685.1 Cryobacterium sp. RTC2.1 | reverse complement strand
CCCCCACACCTCCCCCTTCCTCGCGAAAGCGGGTGAGCCGTCGTTCTGAGCGCGGCAGAACGACGATTCACCCGCTCTCGCGGAGGCGAACCGGACTGCGTGCACGGCACCGCATCGGAAGCCAGTACTGTTCAAGTGTCGACCGGCACCAATGCCCGGCAGTTGGGGGGAGCGGTGGTGCGCGTCAGCCGTGACAGTCGGGTCGTTTCCGCCCTCGTCGCCCTGGTGACCCTCTTCTCCCTGGTCCGGTGGTACATGCTCGACCTGTCGGCCGGCGCAGCGTTGCCACACGACGTCATGAAGCCGACAACGATCGTTGGGCTCCTCGTTCTCGCGGTCGCCCTCGCCCTCGCCGACCGCCCGGCGGTCGCGACAGCGCTGGGCGCCGCCGCGACCGTCATCGGCGGACTGACCCTCGCCGAATACGTCTCGGGCGTTGGCCTGGGCGTCGACGTTCTCCTGCCGGGGCTCCGCCTCGGTGGCTCGCCACCAAGAATGGCGATCGGGACCGCACTCTCCCTCGTGCTCCTCGGACTCGCCTTCTGCCTCCGTGGCGTGGCGGGTGCCGCCGTCACCGCCGGCTTCGCCGTTCTCACCCTGTTGCTGGTGCTCCTGACGATCCTCAGCGCCGCTTACGGAGTATCGGCCGTGAGTGACCCCGGCCGGCCGCTGAACATCTCCACGCTCACCGTTCTCTGCGTGGGCGCGATCGCCGCGGCCATCCTGTACGAACGACCGGATATCGGGCTGGTCGGCCTGGTCCGCGACCGCCGGAGTGCGGGCCGGCTACTCCGAAGCGGTCTCCCCATTATCATTCTCGGTCCGTTCTTTCTTGGTTGGCTGCGCCTCTGGGCCCAGCGAGAAGGCTGGTTCGACGCCGAATTGGGCAACGCGCTGCTCGTCTCGTCCACCATCGGGCTCGTCCTCGGCGTCGCCTGGATCGCGGCCGGACGGCTCCGCGCGCTCGACATCCAACGGGACGGCGCTTTCGACGCCCTGGCCGTGGCCAATGCAACCCTGGAGAGCGCGGTGCACGACCGTACCCGCGAACTGGCCAGGACCGCCGAGCGACTGCACGCGCTCATCCGCATCGCGCCCGTCGGCATCGTGCAATTCGACGCCGGCGGCGGCGTCGTCACAACCAACGAGCAGTGGATGCGAATGACCGGACTGAGCGTCGAGGCGTCGCGGGGAGATGGCTGGGGCCGGAACATCCACGCCGACGACGCGGAGCGGGTGATCGACGCGTGGAGGACGACCGTCGCATCCGGTGCCGCCTTTGAATCGACGTTCCGGTTCCAGACCCTGACCGGTGAGGCGAAATGGGTGCAGGCGAGCGCCACCCGGATTCTCGACACGACCGGCGTCACCGGCTACCTGTTGAGCGTCACCGACGTCACGGCCGTGCGAGCGGCGGAGGCGCGTGTGGAGCACCTCGCCTTCCACGACCCCCTGACGGACCTGCCCAACCGCCTGCTCCTGCTCGACCGGCTCGACCAGGCACTCCTCTTCGCCGCCAGGGCGCACCGTGGAGTCGGCCTGCTCTTCATCGACCTCGACCGCTTCAAGGTCGTCAACGACAGCCTCGGCCACCACGCCGGCGACGCGGTCCTCGCCCAGATCGCGGTCCGGCTGCGCGCGGCGGTCCGGGCCTCTGACACGGTCGCCCGGATCGGCGGCGATGAATTCGTCGTGCTCTGTCCCGACATCGGCACGGGCGCGGAGGCACGCCGGATCGCAAAGGCGGTGCAAGCCGCGGTGTCCCTGCCCATTGAGATCGGCGACCAGACCGCAATGGTCGACACGAGCATCGGCATCGCCGTCAGCACGGGTACCGAGGACGCCGAGACGCTGCTCCGGCAGGCCGACCAGGCGATGTACCTGGCGAAGGACCAGGGTCGCGCCCGGTACGAGGTGTTCAACGACGACCTGCGCGGGCGCATCCGCCGGCGGGTCGACACGGAGATCGGGCTTCGCACTGCTGTCGGACGCAGTGAGATCGAGACCTGGTACCAGCCGATCGTCGACCTGCAGAACCCGCGGGTCGCGGCGGCCGAGGCCCTGGCGCGCTGGCGGCGACCGGAAATCGGCATTGTCGCGCCGGGCGATTTCATCGCGATCGCCGAGGAGACCGGGCTGATCAGGGACATCGGCCGCGCGGTGCTTCGGCAGGCGTGTTCTGCGGCCACTTCGCTCGATGCCGATCAAGCCGTCAGCGTCAATGTCTCCGCGCGGCAGTTCGTGCGCTCGGACTTCGGCACCGTCGTTCGCCGCGCCCTCCTCGAGACCGGGCTGGCGCCCGGCCAGCTCTGGCTAGAACTCACCGAGAGCGCCGTTATCGACGTCATGGATTCGGCGACCCGCACGTTCGACGAACTGCGCGATCTCGGCGTCCGCCTTGCGATCGACGACTTCGGAACCGGCTATTCCTCGTTCGCCCAGCTCCGTTCGCTGGAGGTCGATCTACTCAAGATCGACATGACCTTCATCGACAACCTTGTCTCCTCTGACCGCGACCAGGCGATCGTACGGGGAATCCTGCACCTGGCCGATTCCCTCGGACTCGACGTCGTCGCCGAGGGAATCGAGACCAGCGAACAGCTTGAGCTCCTCCGAGATATGGGCTGCCGCTACGGTCAGGGTTATCTCTTCGCGCGCCCGCAGCCGGACATTTCGGTCGCGGTCCTCGTCCACTGAGACGACCGAAGGACGGTGCCAGCGCCCGCGGGTGAGCTCAGTAGCGCTGGGGGGCCGGCGGTTCGTTGCCGAGGATCTCCTCGATCGCTGCGACCACTTCGGCGGTCAGAGCGGCCTTCGAGTCCAGGGCCGCGAGGTTGTCGGCCAGTTGTTCCTTCTTACTCGCCCCCAGGATCACCGTCGACACCCGCGGGTTGCGCAGGCACCAGAGCAGCGCCAGGTGCGTCAAGGGCAGCCCGGCATCCGAGGCGACGGTCGCCAGTCTGCGGACCTTCTCGAGCTTGGCCTTCCCGGCTTCGGATTCCCACTCCGCCCTGAGCCACTCGTAGCCCGGGAGGTTCATCCGGCTGTCCGAGGGAACCCCGTCGTTGTACTTGCCGGTGAGGACCCCGGAGGCCAGCGGCGACCAGATGGTCGTGCCGAGGCCGAAGGTGTCGTACAACGGCAGGAACTCGCTCTCCACCTTCTGGCGCGTGAACATGTTGTACTGCGGCTGTTCCATGGTCGGCGGCGTGATGTGCAGGGCCCGGGCGACGGCGTGGGCCTCGGTGATCTGCTGCGCACTCCACTCCGACGTTCCCCAGTACAGCACCTTGCCTTGCATGATGAGGTTGTGCATCGCCCAGACCGTCTCTTCGATCGGCGTATCGATGTCGGGACGGTGGCAGAAGTAGAGGTCGAGGTAGTCCACCCGCAGGCGCTTCAGCGCGGCATGGCAGGCTTCGGTCACGTGCTTGCGCGACAAGCCCCGCTGCGTGGGCTTCGATCCGCCCCAGAAGACCTTCGACGACACGGCGTAGGAATCACGGTCCCAGCCGAGCTTCTCCAGCGCGGCCCCCATCAGGGCCTCCGATGCACCTGCTTCATAGCCTTCGGCGTTGTCGAAGAAGTTGATCCCCGAGTCATAGGCGAGCGTCATCAACGCCAGCGCGTCGTCCTCGCGCACCTGCTTGCCGAACGTCACCCACGACCCGAGGGACACCTCGCTGACCTGCAGCCCGGACTTGCCCAAACGGCGATACTCCATGTTCAATCCCTCTCAGTCGCGACCGGCCCGAACCAGACATCCTGGCGATCGGACCTCACTGGAACACTACGGCCCGCAGCTGCACGGATGCGCCGCGCGGCCCTCCGGAGCCGGGGCTACACTGTCGTCGTCGCGGGGGACGCACGAGAAACCAGACAACGACTCTCCGGAAGGTACGGGCCAGACATGCTGCACACCGACATCCCCAATCCAACGTCGATCCGGCAGCTGGCGGCCGTGCGGGAACCGTTCTGCGTCTCGATCTATCTGCCCACGAGTCCGGTTCCGACCGAATCCGAACCGTCCCGGATCGAGCTCCGCAACCAGGTTGCGGCCGCAGCCCGGCAGCTCACCGAGGCCGGGGCGGGCCGGGCCGCCGTCGAAGAGCTCGAGGACGCGATCGCGGACCTCATCCAGGACCGTCAGTTCTGGTCCTACCTGTCGCGGTCGCTCGCGATCTTCCACTACTCGGGCCACCTGCAGACGTTTCGGGTGCCCAACGTGCTCCCCTCCGTGCTCGAGGTGGCCGATCGCCTGTACATCAAGCCCCTGCTCCGGGCGATCACCTTCCCGCAAACGGCGTTCGTGCTCGCCGTGTCGCAGAATGCGGCCCGGCTGGTCGAGGTCTCGCCGGACGCGGGAGCATACGTCGTCGACGTGCCCGGCCTGCCTGCTGACGCGGCGAGCGCCGTCGGTCTTCCGTCGATCAGCGGCCGATCACCGTCCGGGCGCATCCAGGGCTCAGAGGGGCAGAAGGTGCGCCTCGCCCAGTATTCCCGATCGGTGGATGCCGCGATCAGGCCACTCGTGACGGGTTCGGGCCTGCCACTCATTCTGGCCACCGCGGAACCGTTGAACAGCATCTTCCGCGGGGTCAGCGGGTATCCGCTCCTCGCCGCCCCGACCATCGAAGGAAACCCCGACGAACGGACTCCCGAGGAGCTCGCGGCCGTCGCGCGTCCCGTCCTGGACCGGCTCTATGCCGCCCAGCTCGGTGAACTCTCCGATCTGATCGAGGCCCGTTTCAACGAGGGCCGCGGCGCCACCGACCTCAGCGATATCGCCCGTGCCGCCACCTACGGCGCCATCGACACCCTCGTTGTCGACATCGACCGGAAGATCCCGGGGTACGTCGACGAGGAATCCGGTGCGATCACCTTCGACGACGTCGACGACGCCCACAACTACGGCGTCGTGGACGAGATCGCCCGCCGGGCCCTGCTCTCGGGCGCGCGGGTGCTCGCGGTCCGCGCCGACGACGTTCCCGGCGGAGGGCCGGCCGCGGCCATCACCCGATTCGCCGTGTGAACGATTTCGCCAGGCGCGTACTTTTCGCTGATGCGGGAACATTTTCCGCCCGGACCTCGTTGTCGCGATCATGACAACTATCGGAATCATCGGAGCAGGAAACATCGGCAGCCAGGTCGCCCGCAAGGCGATCGAGAGCGGCTACGACGTCGTGATCAGCAACTCTCGCGGCCCGGAGACCCTCGCGGACCTCGTGGCCGAACTCGGCCCGAAGGCGACGGCCGGAACCGCCGTCCAGGCGGCAGAGGCCGCAGACGTCGCCGTCGTGACCGTGCCGCTCAAGGCATACGCGGACGTGCCCGTCGAGCCACTCGCCGGCAAGATCGTGATCGACACCAACAACTACTACTTCGAACGCGACGGCCACATCGACGCCCTCGACAAGGGCGAGGCGACCGTCACCGGCATGCTGCAGGCGCACCTGCCCACGTCCCGGGTCGCGAAGGGCTTCAACCACATCATGGCCGTCGACATCACCGGAGACGCGCACCCCGCCGGCGACCCGGCGCGGCGCGCGCTCGCGACCTCGTCTGACTTCGCGGATGCCTCCGACTTCGTCACGAAGCTGTATGACGAATTCGGCTTCGACACCGTGAACATCGGCCCGCTCTCCGAGAGCTGGCGAGTCGAGCGCGACCGCCCGGCCTACGTGATCCGCCAGAACACCGCCGAGCTCGAGGCCAACCTCGCGAAGGCCCCGCGCACGGTCTGACCTTCGCACGGTCTCATCGTCGGCCTCGCAGCATCCGCCCTACCGCGAGAGCGTCGATCGCGTCGAGCACCTCGGTGGAAAGGATCACGTCCGCGGCGGGAAGCTGCGAAATGAGTTGCTCCATCGTGCGCGGGCCGATGATCGCCGAGGTGACTCCCGGGTGGTTGATCACGAATGCTATCGCCATCTGGATCAGTGTGAGACCGGCCTCGTCAGCGACCCGGGCGAGGGCGTCGACGACCTCGAGCTTCTGCTGGTTGGCGACGCTCGTCATATCGAAACGGGCGCTCGGGCGTGCCGCCGAGGTCGGGACGGGAGCGGCGTCCTTGCGCCACTTGCCGGAGAGCCACCCGCCGGCGAGTGGGCTGTACGTGAGGGTGCCCATGCCGTAGCGACGTGCCGTGGGAAGGACATCCTGCTCGATGCCGCGGACGAGGAGCGAATAGGGCGGCTGTTCGGTGACGAACCTGGCGAGGTTCCGGTCGCGTGCGGCCACCTGCGCCTCGACGATCTGGCTGCCGGAATACGACGACGAGCCGATATAACGGACCTTTCCCTGCCTGACCAGATCGGTCAGCGCGCCGAGCGTCTCTTCGACGTCCATCGCGGCGCTCGGGCGGTGCACCTGGTACAGGTCGAGGTAGTCGGTCCCGAGGCGGCGCAGTGAGCCTTCGACGGCCTGCATGATCCACTTCCGAGACCCGCCACTCTGGTTCGGGCCCTTCCCCATCGGCATGAAGAACTTGGTGGCGAGGACGACATCGTCACGACGTCCCGCGAGGGCCTTCCCGACGATCTCCTCTGATCCGCCTCCGGAGTAGACGTCGGCAGTGTCGACGAAGTTGATCCCGGCATCCAGGGCGTGGTGGATGACCCGGATCGAGTCGTCGACGTCCTGGTTGCCCCAGGCGCCGAACATCATCGTGCCGAGGCACAGGGGGCTCACTTCTACACCGGTGCGTCCCAAGAGGCGGTAGTCCATCTGGTTCTTCCTTTCGTTGGCGGGCTGGGGTTCCTCAGCCCGCGTGGTGCTCATCGATCGACAGGGCGCGAGATTCCCGCGCCTCTGTCGCAGCCCAGCTCGCCAGGAGGCCGAGGGCGTCTGCGGACTTCGTGCCCGGCTCGGCGCCGTACACGAGCAGGGTGAGCCCCTCGTCCGTCACAAGCTGCATGGCCTCGTAGGTGAGTTCGAGGTCGCCGACCACGGGGTGGTGGAGCCGTTTCTCCCCTGACGTGTGTTGGTAGACATCGTGGGCAGCCCAGCGGATGCGGAACTCCTCACTTCTCGTCGAGAGCTCCCCGATCAGGTCGGTCAGGCCCTTGTCATACGGGTTCTTGCCCGCTTCCGCCCGGAGCGTCGCGACCGTGCCGGAAGCGATCAGGTTCCAGTCGGGCCAGAAGTCGACCGCTCTCGGATCGAGGAACGCGAACCGCGCGGTGTTGGGGGGCGTCAGCGGGCCGTCGAAGACCGGCGCGTACAACGCGCGCCCCAGAGCGTTCGTCGCGAGGATGTCCATCCGCCCGTTACGCAGCCACGCCGGTGCGGCGATCGAATCCAGCAGCATGATGACACCGGGGCGAACCCGGCTGACGGCTGGTCGCCGCCGCGTACCGACAGAAGCATTGGCCGTCCGTGCCAGGTCGAACAGGTGAGCCCGCTCGGTTTCATCGAGCTGGAGAGCACGCACCAGGGCCTCGAGGACACTCTCGGAGACGCCGCCGAGGTTGCCGCGTTCGAGCCTGACGTAATAGTCCACACTCACCCCGGCGAGCATCGCGACCTCTTCGCGGCGGAGTCCGGCGACTCTCCTCTTCCCACCGAAGTCAGGCAGCCCGGCCTGTTCGGGCGTGATGCGTGCCCGCCGCGTCACCAGGAAGTCACGAATCTCGGTCTTGTTGTCCACGCCAAAACGGTACGTCACATCCCTCGAGGGTGGGAGGTCCTGCCAGTACCCGGAACGTCAGTAGGCGATGAGACCGTCACGGTCGCTGAACGTTCCGGTCGGACCGTCGTGACCGATCGTCGCCATCGCCACCGCAGCATCCGTGCCCTCGGTTACGGTCTGCGGGCCGCTGTGACCGTTGAGATCGGTGGACGTGTAGCCCGGATCGATCGTGTTCACCCGCATCGACGGCAGCATTTTGCTGTACTGCAGGGTGAGCATGATCACCGCGGCCTTGGACGTCATGTAGCCGAGGCCGGTGATCGTCGATTCGACGCGGGCGGGGTCTGTGACAAAACGCGGGAACCCGAGCCCACTGGCGACGTTGACGATCCGGGCGTTGCCGGACGCTCTGAGCAGCGGCAGGGCGGCCCGGGTGACGCGGACGATCGAGTACACGTTGGTGTCGAAGACCGCGGCCAGGTCGTCCGCACCGAATTCGTCGACTCCGGCGTGCGAGCCGACGATCCCGGCGTTGTTGATCAGAACGTCCAGCTCGGGTAGTGAGGCGATCGCGGATGCGACGGACTCGTCGTCCGTGACGTCCAGCTGCAGGACGTGGGCGCCGAGAGCAGCAGCATCCGTGCCGTTGGCCGTGTCGCGCATGCCGGCATAGACGGTGTGTCCGGCCCGGAGGAGGCGGCGGGCGGTTTCGAGTCCGAGGCCCTTGTTGGCACCGGTGATGAGTGTTGTTGTCATGATTCCAGCCTGCGGGCGTGCCCGCGACACTTGCTGGGATTGCCAGTACCACCCGCTGCCCAGCCGGGAAGGGCAGAGTGGAGCCATGCCAGAACTCGCTTCCCTGCTTCGCGCGTGGCGCGACCGGATCTCTCCCGTTGAGGCGGGTTTGCCGTCCGGTGGAGACCGACGCTCGCCCGGGCTGCGCCGCGAGGAGCTCGCGATGCTCGCCAACCTCAGCGTCGACTACGTCGTTCGTCTCGAGCAGGGCCGCGCCACGCATCCGTCACCGCAGGTGCTCGGGTCGCTCGCCCGCGCGCTTCGACTCACCAACGACGAACGGGACCACCTATTCCGCATCGGCGGGGTAGCGGTGCCGACGAAGACCATGGTCCCCCGGCACGTGACGCCGGGAGTTCGGCACATCGTCGACCGGCTCAGTGAAGTCCCCGTCGCGGTCTTCTCTGCCGCCTGGGATGCCCTGCTGGTCAACGACCTCTGGCTGACCTTGTTCGGTGAGGCTCCGGCGGCGGGACGCGGTTCCAACCTGCTCTGGAACCGGTTCGCCGGGGGCCCGTCGTTCGTCGAGCACAGCCCGGAGCACCTCGTTGAGTTCCATCGGGACCTCGTCGCCGATGTTCACGTGGCCTCGACCCGGTACCCGGACGACACCGCGCTCTCTGAACTCATCGCCGACCTGCGCGCGACCTCGGAGGAGTTCGAACGGTTATGGAGTTCGGCGACGTTCGGGGAACACCGCGAGTCCCGCAAGACCGTGCAGAACGCCCTCGTCGGCCCGATCACCTTCGATTGCGATGTCCTTGCGGCGCCCGGGAGTGACCTGAAGATCGTCGTGTACACGGTGGTTCCTGGCTCAACGGATGCTGCCAGGCTCGACCTCCTGCGGGTGAGCGCCATCCGGACGTTCGCCTGACCGCCCTGTTCTCGCACGGGGTCGGCCGGGTACGATCGTGAATCGACCTTTCAGGGAGTGCGCATGACAAACGAACCCACACCATTCGAAGTCCACGAATCGGGGGCCCTCTTTCACGGCACGAAAGCCGACCTGGCCGTGGGGGACCTGTTGGTGCCCGGGCGCGGGTCCAACTTCGAAGCGGGACGGACGACGAACTACGTCTACCTGACGGCGACCCTGGATGCCGCGACGTGGGGGGCCGAGCTCGCGGCCGGAGACGGCCGCGGCCGGATCTACATCGTCGAACCGACGGGTGCCCTCGAAGACGACCCCAACGTGACGGACAAGAAGTTCTCCGGGAACCCGACCCTGTCGTACCGCACCACGGAGCCGGTCACGATCGTCGGCGAACTCGAGGACTGGACAGGGCACTCCCCCGACCGGCTCCAGGCCATGCGCGACGGTCTCGCCGAACTCAAGCGCCAGGGTCTCGCGGTCATCTACGACTAGGAGCGACCGGAGACCCCTACCGGGTACGTCACCATGCGTGACGTACCCGGTCGGCGTCAGTTGCGCAGCTCGAGGTACTTCGAGATCAGGGCCTTCGTCGAGGAGTCCTGGGCTGCGAGTGCGTCCGCATCCCCGTCGACGGCGGGAGCGACCTGAAGCGCAAGCTGCTTGCCCAGTTCGACGCCCCACTGGTCGAACGAATCGATGCCCCAGATCGTGCCTTCGGTGAACACGATGTGCTCGTAGAGCGCGATGAGCTGGCCGACGACGCTCGGCGTGAGGGCCGGCGCGAGGATCGACGTCGTCGGACGGTTCCCGCTGAACGAGCGGGCCGGCACCACGGACTCGTCCGTGCCTTCTGCACGAACCTCCGCGGCCGTCTTCCCGAAGGCGAGCGCCTTCGTCTGGGCGAAGAAGTTCGCCATGAACAGCCCGTGGACGTCCTGTCCTGGCTCGACGGCGGCGCCGTCGCCCGTCTCATCCTTCAACGGGTGGGCGGGATTCGCGACCGCGATGAAGTCCGCGGGGACCAGGCGCGTGCCCTGGTGGATGAGCTGGTAGAAGGCGTGCTGTCCGTTCGTGCCCGGTTCGCCCCAGAAGATCTCACCGGTGTCGGTCGTGACGCTTGTCCCGTCCCAGCGGACGCTCTTTCCGTTCGATTCCATGGTGAGCTGCTGGAGGTACGCCGGGAAGCGGTGGAGGTACTGGGCGTATGGGAGCACAGCATGGCTCTGGGCCTTGAGGAAGTTGGAGTACCAGACGTTGAGAAGACCCATCAGGACCGGGACGTTCTGCTCGAGGGGCGCCGTGCGCATGTGCTCATCGATGGTGTGGAAACCGGACAGGAATTCGCGCCAGTTGTCCGGGCCGATGGCAACGACCACGGACGTGCCGATCGCGGAGTCGATCGAGAAACGGCCGCCGACCCAGTCCCAGAATCCAAAGGCGTTCTCGGGATCGATGCCGAATGCGGCGACCTTGTCGAGGGCGGTCGACACGGCGACGAAGTGCTTGGCGACGGCCGCGGCACGGGCGGCGTCAGTGTCCTCGATGGCGCCGGAGGCGAGGAGCTGGTTCCAGAGCCACTCGCGCGCCAACCGGGCGTTCGTGAGGGTCTCGAGGGTACCGAACGTCTTGGACGCGACAATGAAAAGGGTGGTCTCCGGGTCCAGGTTCGCCGTCTTCTCGTAGACATCCGTCGGGTCGATGTTCGAGACGAAGCGGCACTCGAGGCCCGCCTGCACATACGGTTTCAACGCTTCGTAGACCATGACGGGGCCGAGGTCGGACCCGCCGATCCCGATGTTGACGACAGTCTTAATGGCCTTGCCCGTTATACCGGTCCACGCGCCGGACCTCACCTTGTCGGCGAATGCGTAGACCTTGTCGAGTGTGGCGTGGACGTCGGCGTCGACATCCGCACCGTCGACGACGAAGCCGGTCGGCGGCACGAGGTCTGCGCCATTCTTCGGGCGGCGGAGCGCCGTGTGGAGAACCGCACGGTCTTCGGTGACGTTGATGTGCTCGCCGGTGATCATGGCGTTGAACCGGCCTGAGACGTCGACGTCCTTCGCGAGCTGCACGAGGTGGGCCAGGATCTCTTCGGTCAGGAGATTCTTCGACAGGTCGACCGTGAGGTCGCCGGCCTGCAAGGTGTAGCGACCAGCTCGTCCCGGGTCGGTGGCGAACCACTCGCGGAGATCAGGCGAGAATCCCTCGGCGATGCCGGCGAGCTGACTCCAAGCGTCGGTAGACGTGGGATCAACGGGGGCGAATTCGGTCATGGATTCCTCCTGGACAATGGATCAGCAAACCGCCCGCGACTCCCGCAGTTCAGCGAGGCGGACCGCTTACCAGCCTATGGCCGTGTTCGGCGACCGTCTAACGCCAACCGGTTCAACCAGAACGCAGCAGGGACGGGCGGCGGGCTCGGTGCAATCGGATCTCACGTCACAAGCGAGTTTCATCTGGAGTCGGCATGCAGAACTGTGTGACACTCGAGTGTTCCGCTTCACGAAAGGATGATCGATGTCGTCGTTGCCCACTGCAATCGCCCTTCGCCGCACCGCAGGTCTTACCATTGCGGCCGGTTCGCTTTTCGTCGCCGTCGGAGCAGGTGCGTGGCTCACGGTCACGAAGCAGCTGCGCGATGAAAAGATCACAGTACCCGGCAACGCGCCCATTCTCGCGGGCAAGACGGTGCAGGGGCCGGTGACGGCCTACGTCGAGGCGCTCGTCATCAAGAACAATGCTGAGCGCGGAGCGGGTGGGCGCACATTCGCCGATATCAGTGCGGCCCTGAGAGGCCTTGACGCGACCAGCGACGAGGCAGTCGAGCTGCGCAAACAGAGCGCGGCGCTTTCAACAGGGGCATCGCTGCGCACCTCGCTGCTGACGTCCGTGCTCGCCTACGGGGTCAGCGCCTTCGCCGGCGGACTCGGGGCCTTCTTTCTGATCGTGGGTACGCAACTGCGTCGAGTCGACGCAGGTGGATCGCGCTGATTCACCAATCTGGCGCCTGAATTCTCGGGGCTGTCACCGCTGGCGCCGTGCCGCTCCAGGGATGACTTTCGCCCCGGGCTCTGTTGGCGCGCGGAAGATCCCAGGTCTGGCGGCCGACGCAAAGTCACTTGTCGGCATGATTGAACGTATGAACTCACGTGCGACGACAATGCGGGCAGTGCGGAACACCACACACGGTGGACCCCGGCTACTCGAAACACACACGATCCCGATTCCCGTCCGCGCACGAGGCGAAGTGCTCGTAGAGGTTCATGCCGCAGGGATCGCCTACCCGGATGTGCTGCAATCTCGGGGCGAGTACCAGCTGCGCGTCCCGGTTCCGTTCACAATTGGGAGCGAGTTCTCCGGGATCGTCGTCGACGCCGATGCCGACTCGGGATTCACGGCCGGCGACCGCGTTCTCGGCGTTGCCGGTTCTGGCGCGTTCGCAGACTTTGTGGTCACGCCTGCGGATCGCGTCCTGCCCCTTCCGGATGAGATCGACTTCATCGCGGCGGCGGCCATGCCCATCAACGTCCTGAGCGCAGAATTCGCCCTGGGGGAACGCGGCAATCTCCGTGCGGGCGAGACGGTGCTCATCCATGGCGCCGCGGGCGGTCTCGGAGTCGCACTCACCCAACAGGCGAAGCTGCGCGGCGCCGAGGTCATCGCCGTCGTCTCCACGCCGGAAAAGGCGCAACTGGCGCGAGACGTCGGGGCAGACCACGTCATCCGGCCTCACGACTTCCTGAGCGAGACTCGCAGAATCACGAACGGCCGCGGGGTGGACATGGTGCTCGATCCTGTCGGTGGCGAACGGTTCACTGACTCGCTGCGTGCGCTGGCGACCCGCGGGCGGTTCCTCGTTCTCGGTTTCACGGGCGGCAGCATCCCCACCGTGAAGGTGAACCGCCTGCTCCTGAACAACACGACTATCATCGGCGTCGCGTGGGAGGGACTGATGCCGACCTGCTCCGTCTCGCTTACGGCCCAATGGGAACGCCTGGCACCGGTCGTCGCTCGAGGCGCGCTCGCCCCGGTGATCCACGAGGTGGTGGCATTCGAGGAGGCCGCCGAAGCGGTCGCCGCCCTGGATGAACGACGGGCTGTCGGAAAGACCGTTCTCACGGTGCACCCCCGCCGTTAGACGCCGGGGGTACTCTCGGCTACTCCTCGCCGGTCGCCGCGCTCCATGCGGGTGACGGCTATATCGACCAGAGCTCGATAGGCGCTGCGCACCATGCCCTGATCGAGAGGATCGCCGGGGTGGAGTGCCCGGTAGCTCCACCACCCCCACATGAGGGCGTCGACAGCACGGGCCGTGCCATCAGGCAGAGAGCGGCGAAGAACCATGAGGGACTCCTCTTGGAGGTCGCGGAGGACTTCCGCAACCCGGGGACTGCGCGCGCCGTAGAGGTGCATCTCCTCATACAAGCGGATGTCCGTGAGCGTTGGAGCTGTCGACCCGCACGTGGCGGCCACGAGCGCGTCAACGACATCAGTGTCGAGACGGGCGTCGCGCATCGGGGCCGCGTATCGCGGTTCGAGTCCGTCTCTCAAGGTCTCGAACGCGCTGACGATCAACGTCTCCAGGTCGGCGAAATAGTACGTCGTGGACCCGAGCGGCACGCCGGCCTGCTCGGCGATGCGTCGATATGACGCCGCGTGCACGCCTTCTGACGCGATGACCTCCAGTGCTGCCCGAAGGATCCGGGTTCGGCGCTCCGGGTCATTCGGCTTGCCCTTCCTCACGCGACCCCCTTGATGTCAGACAAAGTATGTACCATTGTACGCAGATCCAGAAAGCCCAGAAACGGGCAGTGACCCCAGGAGGACGACATGCAGGGTGACACACTCCAGCAACGCGCCCGAGAGCGCGTCGGGGAGCTTCCCGGCGCAGAGCTCGAGCACCCCTTCGGACCCGACTGGGAGGTATTCAAAGTCCGTGGAAAGGTCTTCATGCTGATCACCGAAATTACTGGTGAATCGATCGTGATCGTCAAGGCGGACCCGGAAGACAGCCGAGCTCTCCGCCAGCAGCGCAAGGACATCACGCCGGGCTACCACATGAACAAGCAGCACTGGATCACCTTGAATCCAGGCGGAGACCTGCACGAGTCTCTCATCGACGATCTCGTCACCGAGTCCTACCTCCTCGTGGTCGAGAATCTGCCACGCGCAAAACGCCCGGTCGATCCCGAACTGTTCGGCCACCGGAGCGGACTGTGACGCTCTCGCGCGGGCAGCTGCAGCAGCACACCCCTAGCGTCGGCACGATCACGAGCGGTCACTATTTTGACAAGCGGCAGTCGTGAGCGAGGCACCGTCTCTCTTCGACATCGACGACGAGTCACGGCCGCTGGCTGATCGGCTCCGGCCGCGCACCCTGAACGACGTCATCGGGCAGGGCCATGTTCTTGGGGCGGACGCACCGATCGGGCGAATGGTCAACGCACAGAGACTCATGTCGATGGTGCTCTGGGGGCCACCCGGGTGCGGCAAGACCACGATCGCGCGGCTTCTCGCCGAGCAGACCAACCTCGCGTTCGAACCCCTTTCTGCCACCTTCGCCGGCGTCGCCGACCTTCGAAAAGTGTTTCAAGCAGCGCGGCGCCGGCGCGAGGTCGGTCAAGGCACGCTGCTGTTCGTCGACGAGATCCACCGCTTCAACCGCGCCCAGCAGGACTCGTTCCTTCCCTACGTCGAAGATGGTACCGTCATCCTCGTTGGCGCGACCACGGAGAACCCCAGCTTCGAACTCAACGGAGCACTGCTCTCCCGCACCCAGGTCTTCGTTCTGAAGCGCCTCGACGACGTTGCACTCAGCACCCTCATCACCCGAGCCGAAACGCTCATCGGTCAGCCGCTACCGCTGACCGATGAGGCGCGTCAGGCTTTGATCGCGATGGCGGACGGTGACGGCCGGTACCTGCTGAACATGATCGAGCAGGTACACGCCCTGCCCGCACCCGTCGACCCGGCAGCCCTCGCGGCCGCCGTGCAGAGACGGGCACCGCTATACGACAAAGCGCAGGAAGGCCACTACAACCTCATCTCCGCTCTCCACAAGTCGATGCGCGGCTCCGACCCAGACGCAGCCCTGTACTGGTTGGCACGGATGCTCGACGGCGGTGAAGACCCCCTGTTCATCGCCCGCCGCATCACCCGATTCGCCACCGAGGACATCGGCATGGCTGACCCGAACGCCGTTCAACAGGCCCTCGCCGCCTGGGACGTCTATGACCGCCTCGGTTCACCAGAGGGAGAACTCGCACTCGCGCAGGCCGTCATCTACCTGGCAACCGCGCCGAAGTCGATCGGCGTGTATCGCGGATTCAACAAGGCCCGCGCCGCCGCGAAGCGGACCGGATCGCTGATGCCGCCCGCGCACATCCTCAATGCCCCAACCCGCCTCATGAAAGATCTCGGGTACGGCGAGGGCTATCAGTACGACCCGGACACCGAGAACGGGTTCTCAGGCGCGAACTTCTTCCCAGAGGGCATACCCCGACAGACCTTCTACGAACCCTCCGCCGAGGGATATGAGCGAGCCATTTCCGCACGGCTTCGCCACTGGGCCCAGCTCCGGGACGGTGCCGCCAGTGGCCGTACTCCCGAATCCGACCCCGACTAATCCGGGCAATGAAAAAGACCCCCGGACTTCCGCGTAATTACGCGGATCTCGGGGGCCTTACAGTGCGGAGACGGTGGCATTTGAACTCTGCCCGTGCAATCATTCGGGCTGTTCTGCGCTCACGATCCGCGTAATTACGCGGAAGTTGGATCATCCGAGCGGCCTCGAATCACGTGGTTTTTTCACAAGTGTTGCCATTTTGTTGCCACGACCGTTCCTTGTCCACGCTTGCGACGTTGGGCAGACGCTATCGATGCGACGTACTGCCGAACTCTCGCGCCTCCATTCACGATCCGCCCGGCTAACCCAAGGGTCCTGCCGGCTTGGCTGCGAATCCGTAGCCTCTGGCCTCATCCTGGTGAGCTATGAGGCACCAGCCGAGGTGAGGTCGACGGCGAAGCAGGTACCATTTCGGATTGACGACCGCACGAAGATGGTTCCGCCGAGACGGCCGACCAGTTGCGCTGCGATCGAGAGTCCGAGGCCCGTATTCACCGGACGCAGGTCCCTGTAGCGCGCCCGCAGGATCCCCCGCTCGAACGCGACGGCCGCGTCAGCGTCCGTGAGCCCCGGTCCACTGTCTCGAACCTCGATCCGGACGGTGTCATCCCCAACACGTTTCGCAGTGAGGACTACCACTCCCCCCGAGGAAGTTGCACGGAGTGCGTTCTCGACCAGTCCATCCACGATCTGTCGCAGGCGCATCGGATCAGTCAGGATCGGGACTGGATCGCCCGCAGAGCTGTTCACTTGAAGACTGACTCCCAATTGAGCGCACTGACCGCGCCATGCTCGCTCGACCTCGTACAACACCGCCGTCGCGTCGGTCGACCGCAACTCCAGGGTGAAATCGTCAGCCTCCAATCGCGCCAGTTCGAGGAGATCGCTGACAAACCGGTCTAACCGCTTCGCTTCAGCCACCAGGATCACTCCGACAGCAGAACCATCAGTCTCGGGGATGACGCCGTCCGCAAGCGCCTCCGCATAGCCGCGGATCGCAGTCAGGGGGGTACGGATCTCGTGCGAAACCGAAAGCAGAAACTCCCGCTGACGGCCCTCGCTCGTCCCGAGCGCTCGATCCAAGGCGGTCAGGGCGGTCGAGACGTCATCGATCTCGGGGATCCCATGGGACACAACGACGAGGCCACGTTCGCCGCCAGCCAGCCGACGAGCATCTCGAGCCATGGCCTGGAGCGGACGGGCAAGCCTGCGCGACAGGAACACGCCCGCCACGATGGCGGCAACCAGGCCGATCGCGACTGCGATCAGAATACGTCCGGCGATGAGGCTACTCGATTCGGTGACGTCAGCGACGCGCAGGAAGCCGACGAGCCCTCCGCCGCCCGGGCGGGGACGGCCTTCGACGACGTAAGTATCGCCGCCGACTTGCACCGTTGTCGAGGCGGAGCGATCAGAGCCCAGAACGCCAATCATCGTTCTCTTGACCTCGGCGCCCACCGCACCCTGTGCTTTGCCATCTGGACCGATGAGCAGGAATCGCTCTCCGTGCGAGCCGAGGATTTTGTCGTCCTGCATGAGCGCGCGCAGCGAGGCGAGCGGCTGGTGGCTGAGCGCACTCGTCTGAGCGGCCAACGCCGACTGCGCTTGACCGGTCACAAGCACGGTGAGCAGTTGTAACGAGACCACCGTGGTGATCAGCACGGCCACACAAGCGACGCCCACCGTGACGAGCATGATCCGGCCGCCCAGGGAGCGGACCCACCGTCGAAGTGACATTCAGTCGGCCTGACCGGTGACGCAGTACCCGATGCCGCGTACAGTTCGGATCGGACAGGTCGGGCCGAGCTTTCCGCGCACCTGGGCGATGTGCACATCAACAGTACGGCTCGCACTGTAGTCGGCGATTCCCCACACGACCGCGAGGAGTTCCTCCCTCGAATACACGCGTCCGGGTCGAGCCATCAGCTGCGCAAGAAGATCAAATTCCGTCGCCGTCAACGTGACCGGCGCGTTCCCGCGCCGGACGGTCCGGGCACCAGGGTCGAGGACCACGTCGCCAACCCGAAGCAGGGCGGCGCCGCCGAGGCCGGACGAGCGCCGGATGATGCTCTTGACCCGCGCCACCAACTCACGAGGCGAGAAGGGCTTGGTCACGTAGTCGTCGGCCCCGAGCTCCATGCCCAGCACGCGATCGATTTCGTCATCTCTGGCCGTGACGAACAGCACAGGAGTCCAGTCTCCGGAATCCCTCATGGCGCGGCAGACTTCAATCCCGTCCAGGACGGGCAAGCCGACATCCAGGAGCACTGCCGCCGGGCGAAGGCTCCGGACGCGATCGAGTCCGCCTCGACCGTCGGTCTCCAGATGCACCGTGAACCCGGATCGCACCAGAAAAAGGCGCTCGATATCCGCGATGGCCGGATCGTCCTCGACGACCAGCACGAGTCCCCTGTCGTCAGTCACAAGGTCCATTAACCCCCGCGGCGATGGATCTGCTCTCATGGCACGCCCGGTTTGAGCGTCGGCCTTACCAAACCCGAACATTGATCTCACACATCTCGAACAGGGCCCAGGCAGTGTTGATCATGTCGAAGTCTCGTCGACATCAATGACCGAGCCTGGGAGTGTTTCCAATGAATCGAACTATTCGACCCGCTATTCTCGGCGCCGCGGCCCTCACCGCACTCGCGGCGCTGGGCGCCACACCGGCGTTCGCCGATTCGACGCCCGCTCCAGCCCCGTCCTCCGCTACCGTTCACTCGAAAACACCGCGCACCCTCACGAGTGTGCAGGCGTCCGCCGCCGCCGCGACCGGGAAACGAATCGCCTCCTTGAACGCAGCGATCGCAAAAGTCACGGCCAACACCTCACTTGTCAGCTCCGACAAGGCTGCCCTCCTAGGGAATCTCACCAGCGACCTCGGCGGCATGAACACCCTCGCGTCGAAAATCGCCGCGGACTCCGACCTCGCTCAGGCTAAAATCGACTACGCCGACATCTTCACTACCTATCGGGTCTCTTCGGTCGCACTTCCGCAGTCGGTGTTCGTGACGTTTGCGGACACTGTGACCTCCAAGACGACAGCGAATCTTGCCGCCGAACAGACACGGCTCTCGGGCCTCCTCTCAGGAAAGGACGCATCCAAGTCCACCGAGGCGCTACAAGCAGATCTCACGGACATGGCTGCCCAGATCGGCAAAGCCACCGGCGCCGTATCCGGACTGGCCGCCGGATCGCTCGCCGTCACACCGGAGCAGTACGCCGCCAACCACGACGTCATGAAAGCCTTCAAGGCATCCGCGACCACGGCTCGCGCCGCACTCAAGCAGGCGCAGACCGACGCGAAGACCATCAGAGCCGCACTCAAGTAACGCCAACCGGTAGCGCGACCGTGGCATAGGACAGAGACACAAACAGTGAGAATAAATGCAAGACGCAACAGGATCCGTATCCCGAGTGCCGCTCTGATCGTCGCGGTCCTCGGAGTAGGGGGCTTCGTCCTCCTGGACCGCTCTGCCTCTGCCACGGGTCCGGCTCCGCAGCCCACCCCCGATAGTTCACTGGCGGCATCCGCCCTGCCGATCACCGGGACCGTGGAGACGGTGCACATCCCGGCGACGGCATCCGGCTTCACCGCTCGAGACGCGGAGGTTTACCAGCCGCCGGCCGCTCAGCTCGCTAACGCCCCGGCCCTACCGTTCGTGCTGATGATGATGGGCCAGCCCGGATACCCGGATGCTTCTTACATCGGGTCCGTCCTCGACACGTTCGCGCTTACCCATAACGGTCAGGCCCCCATCGTCGTCGTCGCGGATCAGCTCGGCGACCCGAGCGTTGATTCCCTCTGTCTGGACACACCCGCACACGGCAACGTGCAGACCTACATTGAGCAGGATGTCGTGAATTGGGCGCGTGCAAACCTGCGCATCCTGCGCAACCGCGTCGAGTGGACCGTTGCGGGGTTCTCCAATGGCGGCCAGTGCGCCATCTCCTTGGCTGCCCGGTTCCCGGATGTCTGGGGAAACGTGATCAGCGCGTCCGGGACGACCTTCGCGGGAACGGAATCCGAGCCCACGGTTCTCGCCGATGTCTTCGGCGGAGACCAAGCCGCCTACGATGCGACGAAACCAGCGACCGTGATGTCGTCAACGTCCTACCCCGATACCGATGCCGTGTTCACTGTCGGGGCGGATGACTCCGTGATCGGACCGCCCCAGAAGGAATTGAGTACCGTTGCCCTGGACGCCGGCATGGCGACCAGCTATTACGAAGTCCCCGGCGAAGGCCACACCGTCGGGGCGCTCCTCGGAGGACTCACGAAGGCGTTCGACCTTCTGGCCCCACGCCTCGGTATTCAAAGCATCGCACCCTGATATGCCGCTGAGGGCGGCCGATAGATTCAGCCGCCCATGTGGTTACCCAGGCCTGTTATCGCTGCGGACCGGATTTGATCGCGGCCTCGGAAAGCGAAGCCCCATTCGTCGTCGACACCAACCTGTGAAACTGCACGAGACACCGGTCCAGCCCTCAGAAGCTTTTCAGGATTCGGTGCCGCTCCCTTCCCAAGGTGTCTGGAATGCTCGACTGGTGATCAGAAACTTGCTCATGCCGCAACACCTTTATCGTCGCTCGCGGCGCCTTCATCCTGTCGTTCAATGACTCATTGGCCGCGTTGACCCGACGGGACAGCCCAAGGCACCGCCAATGAGTTGTCCTCTAGCTTTCAGAACTCCCCGGGATCCGGAGCATTTCGCGCCGGCCGTCCCGGCAGACCCCCGGTACGGACACGTGAGACCTATGGACACTCCTTCTCGTCTACGCACGCTCGATACGCCATCAGAGCCTGCCCGCGACGGGCAGGGGACCGTAGCGGCCACAAGGATCCGCGTGGGACGGATGCTGCGCACACCATCTGCTGATTACTTTCTACTGTTGGGCGTGACGCTCTTTCTTGTCTTCTTCGGCCTCGCTATGGTGTTGTCCTCATCGTCAGTCGATTCATATGTGAGCAATGGCGGGTTCTTCGGCGTTCTCATCCATCAAGGCTTCATCGCGATCGTCGGCATCCCGCTGATGCTGATTGTGAGCCGAGCACCAATGAAATTCTGGCAACGCATTGCCTGGCCAGCCCTGATCGCGACGTGCCTGGTGCAATGCCTCGTCTTCACACCATTGGGCGTGACTGTGGCCGGAAATACGAACTGGTTGTCGGTGGGCAGTTTCCAATTCCAACCCTCGGAAGCCATAAAGGTCGCCCTAGTCATCTGGTTGGGCACGATTCTCGCGCAAAAGCAGGACCAACTCCACGACTGGCGCCACGTGCTCATTCCAGTCTTCGGCGTCGGCGGTGCCGCCGTATTACTCGTGATGATCCGCGGCGACCTGGGAACAACGGTCATCCTGGGCGGCATCTTGTTCGGCTCCCTGGTCTTCGCCGGGGTGCGGATGCGGATGCTCGCGATCCCGCTGGGGGTCGGGGCGGTGGGCGCGGTCGCCGCAGCAGCAGCGAGCAGCAACCGGCTGACGCGGGTTCTGGCGTTCTTCGGGACAGGCTGCGACAGCAGCTCCAAGACCATCTCGGCCGCGTGCTGGCAGCCTCTCCATGGCACGTGGGCCATGGCCGATGGCGGGATCTTCGGTGTGGGTCTCGGTAACTCCAAAGCCAAGTGGTCCTGGTTGCCTGCCGCCGACAATGATTACATCTACGCCATCATCGGTGAAGAACTCGGCCTAATCGGCGCCATCGTCGTGCTCCTGTTGTTCATTGTCCTCGCGATTGCGTTCCTCCGGATCATGAGCGCCACCCCGCACCTCCAGGTTCGAGTGACAACGGCCGCCGTGATGGTCTGGGTCGTCGGGCAGGCGCTCGTCAACATGGGAGTTGTGCTGGGCTTCATCCCGGTCCTCGGAGTCCCCTTGCCGCTGATCTCCGCCGGCGGCACCGCCCTGTTGACGACTCTCATCGGGATTGGCGTGGTGCTCTCCTTCGCTCGCAATGCAACCCGAACACCCAGCCTGCTCGCATCGTGATCGGGCGATGACCGCTCCACGCTCACTCGCCTTGCTGTGGTTCAGGACGACAAGAGCATAGCTACGGCTGGGGCTGATCGCGTGTCAGCTGAGGATGTTCACGGCGCGGGAGATCACCAGTGCGAGCAGGACGAAGCCCGTGAGAGCTTGATACCCCATCAACGCCTTGGCCCGAACCGTGAGGGGCATCACGTCAGTGGGGCTGAAGGCCATCATGTTATTCAGTGAGAGGTAGGCGTAGTCAAAATAGCCGGGGCGCCAATTCTCGCCTCCTGGGGCTCCATCCTGTTGCGGGAAACGGAAGTCAACTGTCGCCGTCGACCAGAGGAGCGGGTCCCGGCGAGCCACGGGGCCCGAGCGATCCAGCTCCCAGTACACCAGGGAAAAAGCCAGCACATTCGTTATCCACACTTGCGCGGCGGTGAGCAGGACATCCGGGCCGCTCACATGCCCGTAGAGAAGTTCATACACAGTAAAGACGACGGTCACCTGGTTCGCCAACGTCAGCAGAGAGGCCAGCCCGATTGACAACCAACGCGACCACGTGGTCTCCCTGGAGAGGCGGCGCGGGTTCAGAATCGTGAGGGGGATGACCAGGAGCACGCCCAGTGAGGGAATCACCCACCGTGGTACAAGCTGGACCTTCTCAGGGATGAGTAGGTAAAGGATGAGGCTCACCATCACAGCGGCCAGAACAGGCCAACGGTGTTCGTGTCGCCTCGAGGGTTCCGTCACAACTGTCACAATCTGAAGTGTAAGTCCGCGCGAATTCCGATCGCCAATGCTGCTGTCTCGAACCGGCGACAAGAAGCCTCGGGGAAGATTCGCCTAGAAGCGAACCAGCTCCCAGAACGACGCCTGTCCCTCACTTGAGTTCGCGGTTGAGAAAGTGGACGAAGTGGAGGATTCAGGAAATCGAACCTGACAAGGTGCACCGACTTGCACATCCCCCGGGAACCCCGATGTTAACTCGGGCAATCTCAAAGCGCAATTCCGGGCTACGCGTGTTTCGGTCAAGTCGACGCCTTCAGCTGCGTCAGTTCCCCTTGCTGCACGTCTGTTCGGCCGCGGTCTGCCCGGTGACTGTGGACGGAAGCACTGCTCCTGCAGGCGTGGTCGTAGGTGACGGGGTGGCTCGGGGCGGTGACGCTGTCGCAGTGGTCGACGAGCTCGGCGCTGGCGTCGGAATCGCTGTGGCAGTCGCCGATTCGTCGATGACTGCCGCCCGGCCGGGCAACCCGCTGAGGACGATCGGCTGATCGGCGACGAGGGCGGCGTTGACGATCTTGGCCCCGGTCGATTGCGGGATCACCCGGTTCACGTCCTGAGGGTCGGCGACGGTCGGGTATTGGAGGAAGACCATGTTGGCCAGGCCCGTGTCCTTGAGGGCGAGTGCGATCTGGACCAGCGTCGTCGGGTTCGTCAGCGTGTCAGACAAGACCATATTGCCCGTCGCGGCTTTGGCCAGGGAATACAGCATGACCGGGTTCCCGAGCACCCCGCCGCTTTCCACCTTCCGGGCCAGGGCAGCCATGAAGACCTGCTGGTTGCTGATCCGGCCGAGATCACTGCCGTCGCCGACGCCATGCCGGCTACGGAGGAACGACAGCGCCTCCTCGCCCACAATGGTCTGTTGGCCCGCTGCTAGATGCAGCGGTGGATTCGTGTAGAGGTCATTGATCGGGGACGCGACACACACAGTGACACCGCCAACGGCGTTGGACATGGCCGTGACGCCATCGAAACTGATCTGCGCGGCGAACGGGATCTGGAGACCCGTGAGCTTCTCGATCGTGACCACGACGCAGGAGAGTCCGCCGCGCGCGAGCGTCGTGTTCAGCATCACCCGGCTTGACGCGGAGGCGGTCGACCCGTCGGCCTGGGGGCAGGCAGGGACGGCTACCATCAGGTCCCGAGGGAAGCTGATCACGCTCATGCTGTGGTGGTCCTGCGCGATGTGCAGCAGCATCGTGACGTCGTTGTTGCCCGCTCCGGCACTCGCGGCCAGCTCTGCATTCGTCGAGTATGCGCCGCCCTGCCCGGTGCGGGTATCCGTGCCCGTCAGGAGCAGGTTGACACCCCCGGTGATCGCGGCCACGTCCGCAGCCGGGGCCTGCGTACTGCCCGAGGTGTCCGCCATGTGGGCAAGATGCACACCGGGCTTCACGCTGCCGGCGACATCCCAGGCGGCCACTCCTGCGACCGCTCCCCCGCTGACAACCAGCACACCGGTTGTGAACGCCAGGATCGTGGCGACGGATCGCCACGGGCTGCGGCGGGCGAGTCGCCCGTGTCGGACCGGCACCCCAGCCGAACGCGCGTGGGCCCGCAATTTCGGGTTGTGCATCGCCCTCACCATTTCCCAAGCGCTGATCTACGACTGGCGAGCTGAAATCCGCTCTGAGCGGAGCCTACGCAGACCCTGCTGGATGGGCGCTGGATGGAGGCCGTGCAGGCTGAAGTCCCGCTCAGATCCGTGTTCGAGTCTCTCCGTTGTTCCCGGGTCCCGGTCACGAGTCGCGGCCCGAAGTTTCAGACATTACTGCCCTCAGGATCGGTCGGCCGCAGCTGCCGGTCGAATGAGTAGGCAAGGGGTTGACCGGCGGAAAGTTCGTCGCCGAGCTCTGCTGCGTTTCCGCTCAGTGTGGCGCGAAGGCCCCGGATCGACGCGGGGCTCGCGATAATCAGGACCGTCTGGTGGACGAGGAGAAAGGAAACGACACGCTCGGAGTAGAAATCAGACATCACCGCTATCGCGACGGTATTCGGGACGACTACCTCCGTGCCTGAGACTCGAACGTCACCTTCCCGCCCAGTCGCCACGTGTTCTGCGGCATCACTGGGGTCCGGGGGCCTCTCGGTCCGGCTGAGCCAGCCCTCCGGATAACCGTGAGCATGTCGGGTGGTCGCTCGAGCATGTGGCCAGGCAGCCTCTACGTCGAGGCGACGATCTGAGATAACCGTGCGCGGGAGCTTGTGCAATTCACATAGGAGCGTATTGACGAACCGAATACTGTTTGTTCGCGGCGGCGTGAACACGACATCGGGATTGACCTTCGCCGCCGCCAGCAGATCCGCAGCGCGTCGCGCCAGAATGACGGCCGAATCGTCCACGTTGGTTCGGCCCGACCTATCGATGGCTTCGTCGTTTTTAGCAGGGACAGATTCGATCGTGTCCCCAAATCCCAACAGAATCAGTACACCGAATTCACTCATCCTCCTCGCGCTCCTTCCACTATGGGATGCTGCACCATGGTGCGGCCCTCGGCATCGAGGCGATGGTTGTGCAGGCTGACCACAGTCAAACACCATGCAGCCGGGCAATCTAGGAAGGCCAGCATCACCTATCACGTGTTGGATCCCGGGAATTCTCCAATAGTCATGGCATCGTCATCCGCCAGTGGGCGGCGGACTCACGGTCGGTTTGCTGCGGGTCTGAGCGTAGCCACACCTTGCTTGCGGAGCAGTAAATTCTCCGCGTAACGTGACTCTCGCAAGGCGCCACTTGTTAGCTGAGGCTCCTTTGCGGATACAAGCCAGCGACCCCCAACGTCTAGAGACGCCCCGGGTCAGGACAGGTTTTCCCGGAACAAGGGATTGCCCCGATTGGCTCCCGACTCCCGGGTTAACGCCGCAAAGTGCCAAAGGTCTTATGAGAAGAGGTCACCACGGCCGGTCAGGTCGGACTCTTCGAGCGCGCTGAACGAAGTGGAGGGAGTGAGTCGATGAGCGAGAGCCATAGACCCTGTCTCCCCCTGCCCGCACTGGCTCGATAGACACCCGTTCCTCCCCCGGCCGCGCCCTATGGGCCCGCACCCTTCCGGCGATACCCCGGATTCCCTACGCTTGCACACACTCGCTCCCTGCGCAGAAAGCCGCACACGATGACGAACACCAACGAAAGCGTCACCAGCCCTGAGCCGGGCCCCACCCCGACGGGGCCCATATCTGCTGTACTCGACTCTGCGCATCTCGGCGATATCGAGGGCGCCATGGGCACAATCCGTTTGGGCGATGATGCGCCTCGCCGAGGGTTCCCGGCCAAGCTCCGCACCCTGCTTGCGATCCTCGGCCCCGGCCTCATCGTGATGGTGGGAGATAACGACGCCGGTGCCTTCGGGACCTACACCGAGGCCGGGCAAAACTACGGCACCTCACTCTTATGGACCTTGCTCCTGCTCGTTCCGGTTCTGTACGTGAATCAGGAGATGGTGTTGCGGCTGGGTGTGGTGACCGGGGTAGGCCATGCCCGGTTGATCCTGGAACGGTTCGGAAAGTTCTGGGGTGCGTTCAGCGTCATCGACCTGTTCATCCTGAACGCGCTCACGATCGTCACCGAATTCATCGGGATCAGTCTGGGGCTCCAATACCTGGGCATCCCTCAGGTCCCCGGCGTCATCGTCGCAGCCCTGCTTGTTCTGGGCGCCGTGAGTACAGGGTCCTTCAAGAGATTCGAACGCGTCAGCCTGTTCCTGGTTGCTGGGTCACTGCTTCTGATTCCCATTTTCGTGCTCTCTCGCCCGGATCTGGGCGAGATGGCCAGGAACTTCGTCATACCGGGAATGCCCGCGGGTTCACAACTCTCGACAGTGATGCTGCTGATCATCGGAATCGTCGGGACGACCGTCGCCCCGTGGCAGTTGTTCTTCCAACAGTCGTACGTCATCGACAAGCGCATCACCCCGCGCTTCATGAACTATGAAAAGGTCGACCTGTGGATCGGGATTTTGATGGTCATCGTGGGTGCGGCGGCGATCATCGGCTTCACCTCTGCGACGTTCACGGGGCGACCAGAATTCGGCAACTTCACCGACGCTTTGGGAGTGGCAGAGGGCCTCGGTAAGTATGTAGGGCCGGGCGTGGGAATCATGTTCGCGATCGCGCTGATCGACGCATCGATCATCGGGGCGGCTGCCGTCGGCCTCTCGACGTCATACGCCCTGGGCGACGTGTTGGGATTGAAGCATTCCCTGCACCGCAAACCGTGGGAGGCCAAAGGGTTCTACGCCGTGTTCGCGGGCCTCCTCGTGATCGCTGCCACCGTCGTCCTCATCCCCGGTAGCCCGCTCGGACTCTTGACCGTCGGCGTGCAAACCCTCGCCGGAGTGCTGTTGCCCTCCGCCACAGTCTTTCTTCTTTTGCTCTGCAACGACAAGGAAGTCCTCGGACCCTGGGTCAACGGCAAGTGGCTGAACCTGTTCACCTCGGTGGTGGTCGCCATCCTGGTCATGCTTTCCATCGTCCTCACGGCCAGCGTGTTGTTCCCGGATATCACGGCCGGTACGATCCTGTGGATCCTCGGTGGGGGCACTTTCCTCGGCCTGGTCACCGGTCTGATCGTGGGTGTGGTGCGCCGCCGACGCCCGGCTCGGGAGCCCGTCCCGAAGATGGAGCACGCTCAGCGGTTGCGCTGGCGGATGCCACCCTTGGCCCTTCTATCCAGACCCGAGCTCTCTTCGGGCCGGCGCGTCGGCCTTGCCGTCTTGCGCACGTACCTGCTCCTGGCGATGGCGTTGGTCGTCGTGCGGGTAGTTCAACTCGCTCTCGGCCACTGAGCAAATGAGTCTTACGCTCAAGTCAACATCCTCAAGTCCGCCAAGAACCCAAGCAACGATCGGGAAAGAAGACCCACAGTGAACACGACGATCCGCGGTATGACCGATTCCGAGGTCGGCCTCTCGCAGTTGCTCCGGCACACCGTCGTTGACGGTCAAGGCAAAGCCCTCGGCAGACTCTCTGACGTCATTGTCCGACTCCGCGGGGACGATTATCCGCTCCTGACCGCGCTGGTGGTCCGGGTCGGCTCCGAAACGGTATTTGTCCCCATCGCCGACGTCCAGGACCTCGCGCCCGATAACGTCCAGCTTGCCAGCGCCCGTCTCGACGTCCGGGCCTTCGAACGCCGGCCAGGAGAAGTACTCTTGAACGCGGATGTCCTCGGCCACCGGCTCATCGACGTGGACCTCGCCTCCCTGGTCCGCGCCCACGATGTGTACATCACCCGCCTAGTCCCGGCCCACGACGTGTATCTCAGCCCGGCCCCGGGCGTCTGGGTCGTCACCGGGCTCAACGTCCACCAGTCGCACTGGTGGTCCCCACGCCGCGACAAGGGCAATCATCCTGTGCGGGACTGGCGCTCCTTCGAAGCCCTGATCGGACACCAACCCTCCGTACTCGTTCGCACGTCATTCGGGAAGCTCCGCCGGCTGAAGGCCGCTCAGATGGCAGACATCATTGAAACAGCAGACGCAAAGGAACAGGATGAGCTCCTCGCCCAGGTCCACGCAGACCCAGAATTCGAAGCGGACGTTTTCGAAGAACTCGAAGAAGACAGTCTGTCCCAACTCCTCAAGTCCAAAAGCACCGCGGATGTCGCCTCGGTCCTGTCCCGTATGCGTGCCGACGACGCCGCTGACGCGATTACCGACCTGCCCCAGGAGAGGCGCCAGGATGTGCTTTCACTCCTCCCCGAACCTCATCGCACCAAAGTCCTCACACTCTTGGGTTATCACAATGCAACGGCAGGAGGACTCATGGGTGTGGAGTACCTCGCCCTGTCCGAAACCGCCACCATACGGGACGCCCTTGACATCATCCGGACCTCCACCACCGAACAACCCGAAGCACTCACAACCATCTACACCCTCGACAGCAACGAGCGGCTAACCGGAGCGATCAGCATCATCCGCGCCCTCCAGGCCGACGCTCAACTCATGCTGAGGGAAGTAGTCGACCCCGAACCAGTCCACGCAGCCCCCGAAGACGACATCATCGACGTCACAACTCGGATGGCGGACTTCAACCTCCTCACCCTGCCGGTAGTGGATGAAGACGGGCATATCCTCGGCATCATCACAGTCGACGATGCCCTCGAAGCCGCACTCCCAGAAGACTGGCGACGCAGAGAAGCACAGGCGCACAGCTCCCAGCCTCCACTCACCGACGAAGACTGAACCGCCCAAATGGGCGGCGAACTACTAACAACGCTCATCACGGCGGTGCTGAGCGTTGATCGACCGCCACGCATTCACGTTCCGAGGCCAGGACGATCAACCTAGTCCTCGCCTTCGCCGTCTGCGTCCTGGCCAGGGGCGCGGCCACACAGAGATCACACGTTCACCATTATTAAGAGGAGATAGAAATGACGCTTACCGAAGAGATCGATGCGTTGGCCGAGGAAGTTCGCGCCAAGTGGTTGCTTGTCGACGTTGGCCTGCCGGTGGAGGGGTTCATGAAGATGGTCGCGGCCGATAGCACGCTCACGTGGGAGGCGTTTCGCCTTATCGCCAGGCGCATCGATGCAGGGGAGTAGACCGAAACCCATCGTCGGCCCCGAGTGAATACCTCCATCCGAGTTGGGTGCACCAGCCGGCGGCCTAACCAGGTCCGTTCTCGAGGCCGACGATACTTCTCCCAGTCAGTCCGAATATGGTCAATGGAATGCGGACAAGGTCATCTTCACGCGGGGCGCGGGGTCGGCTGCGGCGACTGACCACAGGAGTCGCCGGCGTCGCAGTCTTGTCGGCACTGGTCCTGACACTGAACGCGTGTTCGGTGGACCCGGGCGGCGCACCAGCTGATTCCTCGCGAACTCCCACGGCGGACCCGAGTTCGACGGGGCCGTCTGCGTCGTCTGCGTCCACACCCGACGCCGGGGCCCCGTTCAACCGGACCGCGCACTCAGTCGACGACCCCACCAGCATCTGGGTCGTCGTCAATAAGGCGAGACCGTTCAAGCCCCTCGACTTCACCCCTCCGGATCTCGTCGTCGTGGGAGTGCCTTATGTGTGGGAACCGCAACTCCGGAAGCCGGCAGCTGACGCAGTGGTTGCCATGTTCGCCGCCTTCACGGCTGAAACAGGGCTCAAGATGCAATCCCAAAGCGCCTTCCGCAGCTATGCCACCCAACGCGGAGTCTACGACCAAGATGTCTCTGCGAATGGCCAAGCAGCCGCTGATACCGACACGGCACGGCCCGGCACGAGCGAACACCAGACAGGACTCGCCATCGACATCAGCGCCCTGCCAGCCAAGTGTTCGCTCGCAGCCTGCTTTGGCGACACCACTCAGGGCTCATGGCTGGCGGCAAACGCATGGCGGTTCGGATTCCTCCTTCGGTACCCGGCTGACAAAGTACCCATCACCGGCTACACCTATGAGCCATGGCACTTCCGGTTCGTAGGGATCGACTTGGCCACAGAAATGCACGCAAACGGCGTCAGCACACTCGAAGAATTCTTCGGACTCCCCGCGGCACCGCAGTACAAATAGCCGCTGCCAATCGCGATGCCTGCGGCCAACACGACGCCGGCATCTCCCATGACGGCGCTCACTGAAATTCCCCAGTTCTGCTCACTGAAATTCCCCACTCCGGGTCGCTTCCGCTCATAGAAGCGG
>NZ_JASJXJ010000027.1:0-30346 GCF_035018685.1 Cryobacterium sp. RTC2.1 | reverse complement strand
ACGTCATACCGCAGCCGCGCGCCGTTCGAGAGCTGCCAGATCCCGAGGATCATCGCGATCGGCGCGAGCGAGAAGACGGCCATCCGCTGCCCGGTCGTCCACGCGGCGAGGCCGCCGAGCGCGCCGGGCAGCCCGGAGCAGACCAGCGCCCCGTCGACGTAGCACTGCCGGGCGAGCAGGTCGATGCCGAGGTTCGCGACCGTCGCGACGAGCAGGAGCGTCAGCAGCACGCCGAACAGGCGGATGACCCCGGCCCGGACGCTGAGGCCGCGCGGCACCGCCTGGGTCGGGAGCCTCCAGCACCAGGCGGCAGCGTTGGCGATCGAGAACGGGAGCAGCAGGGCCCAGCCGATCCGGGCGAGTGCGGCGATGACCGCCCAGACCGGCCCGGCCCCACCGGGGGTGCTGCGCACCAGTCCGCCCCAGGAGTATGCCTCGCGGCGGATCCGGCGAGGGACGTAGCCGCGCTGCTCCGCGGCATCGGCTGCCCGGCGATGACGCCGGAGGGAATCTGGAGTCGGCGTCCAGAAGCTGCCGAGCACATCGCCGGCGGCGAGCTCGACCTCATCCGGCGGCAGGTCGAGCAGGGCGAACGGCGAGGTGTTGTTGATGCCGTGCACCCGCAGTTCGAGAACGTGCGGGGGAGCGGATGTCCTGAACGGTCCGGCCATGCGCGGTCCTTCCGGGCGGCGGGGGGTGTGGCTGGCATGGTACTGCCGTCCGGAAGGTTTGGCGAGGCAGGGGCATGTGGGACGCTAGAGTTTGAACTGGTCAGATTGTCTCGACGTCGAGCTACATTCGATGGCGGACGCTGTGCCGGCACACCCCTCGTACCCAGCAGGAACGCTAAGACGCGGATTGGACAAAGCAGCGTGGACCTTTACGAATATCAGGCAAGAGACCTGTTTGAGCAGTATGGAGTCCCGGTTCTGCCGGGCATCATCGCGGACACACCCGAGGAGGTGCGCGCCGCAGCGGAGAAGCTCGGCGGTGTCGTCGTCGTCAAGGCCCAGGTGAAGGTCGGCGGTCGCGGCAAGGCGGGTGGCGTCAAGGTCGCCAAGACCCCCGACGACGCCTTCGCGGCCGGCCAGGCGATCCTCGGACTCGACATCAAGGGCCACACCGTCAACCGGGTCATGGTCGCCGGCGGCGCGCGCATCAAGCAGGAGTTCTACTTCTCGGTGCTGCTCGACCGGTCCAACCGCTCGTACCTCTCGCTCGCGAGCTACGAGGGCGGCGTCGAAATCGAGGTTCTCGCCGTCGAGAAGCCCGAGGCGCTCGCCTATGTCGCGATCGACCCGAACCTCGGGATCGACCTCGAAACGGCCCGGCGCATCGCGGTCGAGGCGAAGTTCCCCGCCGAGCTCGTCGAGAAGGTCGCCCCGGTCTTCGTGCAGCTCTACAACGTTTTCAAGGGCGAGGACGCGACTCTCGTCGAGGTCAACCCGCTTGTCCTGACCGAAGAAGGCGACATCATCGCCCTCGACGGCAAGGTCACCCTCGATGAGAACGCCGGCTTCCGCCACCCGAAGCACGCCCTGCTCGAGGACGCGGCAGCCGCCGACCCGCTCGAGGCCAAGGCCAAGCTCAACGACCTCAACTACGTCAAGCTCGACGGTGTCGTCGGCGTGATCGGCAACGGCGCCGGTCTCGTGATGTCCACGCTCGACGTGGTCGCGTACGCGGGCGAGAACTTCGGCGGCGTCAAGCCGGCCAACTTCCTCGACATCGGCGGCGGAGCATCCGCTGAGGTCATGGCGGCCGGACTCGACGTCATCCTCGGCGACCCGCAGGTCAAGAGCGTCTTCGTCAACGTCTTCGGCGGCATCACCGCCTGCGACGCGGTCGCCCGCGGCATCGTCGGCGCGCTCGCCGAGCTCGGCAGCGCCGCGAACAAGCCCCTCGTCGTGCGCCTCGACGGCAACAACGTCGAGGAAGGCCGCCGCATCCTCACCGAGGCCAACCACCCGCTGGTCACATTGGCCGCCACCATGGACGAGGGCGCCGCCAAGGCCGCCGAGCTCGCCTACGCCGCGAAGTAAGGGATTTTCGAACATGTCTATCTTCCTCAACAAGGACTCCAAGGTCATCGTCCAGGGCATCACCGGCGGTGAGGGCACCAAGCACACCGCCCTCATGCTCAAGGCGGGCACCCAGGTCGTCGGCGGCGTCAACGCCCGCAAGGCCGGCACCACCGTCGTTCACGGCGACGTCGAACTGCCCGTCTTCGGCTCGGTCGCCGAGGCGATCGAGAAGACCGGGGCGGATGTCTCGATCGCCTTCGTCCCGCCGGCCTTCACCAAGGACGCCGTCATCGAAGCCATCGACGCCGAGATCCCGCTGCTCGTCATCATCACAGAGGGCGTCCCGGTGCAGGACTCCGCCGAGTTCTGGGCATACGCCAAGGCCAAGGGCAACAAGACCCGCATCATCGGGCCGAACTGCCCCGGCATCATCACGCCGGGCGAAGCGCTCGTCGGCATCACGCCGGCGAACATCACCGGCAAGGGCCCGGTCGGCCTCGTCTCCAAGTCGGGCACCCTGACCTACCAGATGATGTACGAACTGCGCGACCTCGGCTTCTCGACCGCGATCGGCATCGGCGGCGACCCGATCATCGGCACCACGCACATCGACGCCCTCGAGGCCTTCGAGAACGACCCGGAGACCCTCGCGATCGTGATGATCGGCGAGATCGGCGGCGACGCGGAGGAGAAGGCGGCGGACTACATCCGGGCGCACGTCACCAAGCCCGTCGTCGGCTACGTCGCGGGCTTCACGGCGCCGGAGGGCAAGACCATGGGCCACGCCGGGGCGATCGTCTCCGACGGCGCAGGCACCGCCCAGGGCAAGAAGGAGGCCCTCGAGGCCGCAGGGGTCAAGGTCGGCAAGACGCCGAGCGAGACCGCGACCCTGCTGCGCGAGGTTCTCGCCGCACTGTAGCCCGGCATCCGCTCGCAGAGCCAGAAGAGGGGGCCCGCCACCACGGCGGGCCCCTTTTTTTCGCGCGTCACGGCGGGGGCGCGCGGGCCGGTCAGGCGGGCGAGGTAGGCTCCCACCGGATGAACCGCTTAACGACAGCCCTGCTCGCCGCACTCGAGGCGCTCATTGTCGTAGCCATCGGAGTGGGCGTCTCCCTGGTGCCCCTGACCATCCTGTGGGCCACCCAGTACGGCCTCGCGGTCGACTGGCTCGTCTTCTGGCGCGCTTCGGTCACGGTCTGGCTGCTCGGCAACGGCGTCGACCTCGCCGTCCAGCTCGACCCCACCGTCGTCGCCGCGCTCGGCCTGCCCGGCGCGGAGGCCCCGTTCTCGCTCACGATCGCGCTCCTCGGCTTCGCCGTGCTCGCCCTGTTCCTCGGCAGGCACACCGGCCGCCGCGCGGCGGACTCGCCGCACCGCTGGACCGGCGTCCTGACCGCGATCCCCGTCTATGGGCTGCTCGCGACCATGCTCACCCTCACCGTCGGCACGGATGCCCTGCAGCCGTCGATCCCGCAGGGCGTGCTCCTGCCCACGGCCGTGTTCGCCGCCGGGGTGTTCATCGGCGCCCGCCACCGGACCGAGTCGCCAGAGCATCCGGTTGCCGGCCAGGCGCCTCACCTGCAGGGAGCTCCGGCTCACCCGGCTCCTGGTCGCCCGGCGACCGGCCGTCCGGCCTGGCTGCGTGCCCTTCCCGCGCTCCCGGCCCTTCCGCGACTGCCCCGGCTGCCCGAGGTGCCCGCCGAATGGCGCTCGGTTCTGGCCGGAGCCCTCCGTGCCGGCTTCGGCGCCGCGACCGGAACGGTCGGCGTCGCGGCCCTCGCCGTCTTCGTGCTGATCCTCGGCAACTTCGCGACGATCATCGGCCTCTACGAGACCGTGCAGGCCGGGGTGATGGGCGGCATCACCCTGACGATCGCCCAGCTCGCGCTCATCCCCAACCTCGTGATCTGGGCGGCGGCCTGGTTCGTCTGGCCCGGCATCGCCGTCGGCATCGGGTCGAGCGTGTCCCCGGTCGGCACCGTCCTCGGCCCGGTACCCGGCCTGCCGCTGCTCGGCGTGCTCCCGCACGGCAGCCTCGCCTTCGGGTTCCTCGGGCTGCTCGTGCCCGTTCTGATCGGCTATCTCACGGCTTTCGCAACCCGGCAGCGCCAGCACCGTGCGGGCGAGCCCGGCGCCGATCGCGGCCGGCTGGCTCTTACCGGAGCACTGGCTGGTGTCGTCGCCGGCATTGTCCTCGGATTGCTGGCCTGGTGGTCCGGAGGGGCCCTCGGTCCAGGCCGGCTCGTAGACGTCGGGCCGAACCCCTTGCTGGTCGGCGCTTTCGCCGCGCTCGAGGTCGGCGTCGCCGCTGTTCTCGGAATGCTGACGCCCCCGATCCGGCGGCGCGGGGCCACCTCCGGCGCCACGGCCCCCGCCGCGGCCCCACCGGCGAGGACCGGCAAACGATAGGCTCGTCCAGTGCTGTCATTGGTCGTATTGATTTCCGGCGGGGGATCCAACCTCCGTTCCCTCCTGGAAGCGTGCCAGGACGCCGAGTACCCGGCGCGGGTCGTCGCGATCGGGGCAGACAGGGACGCGGACGGCCTCGACCTCGGTGAAGAGTTCGGCGTGTCCACCTTCACGGTTCCGTACAGCTCGTTCGAGTCGCGCGAGGAGTGGGGCGACGAACTGCTCGCCGTGATCCGGCAATGGACGCCGGATCTCGTGGTGCTCAGCGGCTTCATGCGTCTCCTGCCCGCCAGGGTCGTCGCCGCACTGACCCCGAACCTGCTCAACACGCATCCGGCCTACCTGCCCGAATTTCCAGGAGCCCACGGGGTGCGCGACGCGCTCGCCGCCGGCGTCCCCGAGACCGGAGCCAGCCTCATCGTCGCGCAGGAGCGGGTGCCGGTGCTTCAGGACGACACCGAGGACTCCCTGCACGCCAGGATCAAGATCGTCGAACGGCGCCTGCTCGTGCAGGCCGTTCTCGACATCGCCAACGGAAACACGAACCTCAAGGAGCACTCCCAGATATGAGCGGGCACAGCAACGACCAGAGCCTTTACCGCGAACGCGATGTCGTCCCGGTGCGGCGGGCGCTCATCTCAGTGAGCGACAAGACCGGCCTGGTCGAGCTTGCGGCGGCCCTCGTGGCGACCGGCGTCGAAATCGTGTCGACGGGGTCGACCGCGGCGAGCATCCGTGCCGCGGGCTTCGCCGTGACCGATGTCGCCGCCGTCACGGGCTTCCCGGAGTCCCTCGACGGGCGGGTCAAGACCCTGCACCCCGGTGTGCACGCCGGCATCCTCGCCGACCTGCGGCTCGCCGCCCACGAGGCCCAGCTCACCGAGCTCGGCATCGCGCCCTTCGAACTCGTCGTGGTGAACCTCTACCCCTTCGTCGAGACCGTGAACTCCGGCGCACCCGCTGCCGAGGTCATCGAGCAGATCGACATCGGCGGCCCCGCACTCGTGCGCGCCGCGGCGAAGAACCACCCGAACGTCGCGATCGTGGTCGACCCGGAGAACTACGGCGAGATCGTCACCGCCGTCTCCGCAGGGGGAACGACGCTCGAGCTGCGCCGCAAGCTCGCCTCGCTCGCCTTCGAGCACACGGCCGGCTACGACCTGAGCGTCTCCGCGTGGTTCACCGAGAACGTCTACGACCAGTGGCAGGACGACACCGAGGCCCTCGATGAGGCCATCCTCGACGAGTTCGACGCCGTGATCGGCACCGCCTTCGACGACGAGGGCCCCTTCCCCGGCACCCTCGCGATCGAGGCCACCCGCGGCAGCGTGCTGCGCTACGGCGAGAACTCGCACCAGGCCGCCGCGCTCTACCTCGGCGAAGGCGGAGAGGGCATCGCCCAGGCGGTGCAGCGCCACGGCAAGGAGATGTCCTACAACAACTACGTCGACGCCGATGCCGCCGTGCGCGCGGCCTTCGACTTCGCCGAACCGGCCGTCGCCATCATCAAGCACGCCAACCCGTGCGGCATCGCCGTGGCCAACCCCAAGGCACCGGATGCGATCGCCTCGGCCCACAAGCGGGCTCACGACTGCGACCCGGTCTCCGCATTCGGCGGGGTCATCGCGGCCAACCGCATCGTGACCCTCGGCATGGCCGAGACCGTCAGCCAGATCTTCACCGAGGTGCTTGTCGCACCCGGCTTCGAACCGGCCGCGTTCGAACTGCTCAGCCAGAAGAAGAACATCCGCCTGCTCGAGCTTCCGGAGAACTACCACCGTTCCTCGCTCGAGCTTCGCCAGATCTCCGGCGGGTTGCTCGTGCAGGAGACCGACTCGTTCGAAGACTTCGACTCCTCGACATGGACCCTTGCCGCCGGCGAGGAGGTCGACGCGGCCACCCGCGCCGACCTCGAGTTCGCGTGGAAGGCGTGCCGGTCCGTGAAATCGAACGCGATCCTGCTCGCCCGCTCCGGGGCATCCGTCGGCGTGGGCATGGGCCAGGTCAACCGGGTCGACTCGTGCCACCTCGCGGTGCTGCGCGCCGGGGACAGGGCCGCGGGCTCCGTCGCGGCCTCCGACGCGTTCTTCCCGTTCGCCGACGGCCTGCAGGTCCTCCTCGAGGCCGGGGTCACCGCAGTCGTACAGCCAGGAGGTTCGGTGCGCGACCCCGAGGTCATCGCCGCTGCCGCAGAGGCCGGCGTCGCAATGTACTTCACCGGAGAGCGCCACTTCTTCCACTGATCCGCGGAGTCTCCTGCCAGCGGGGTCTGGCACGATGGAAGGGTCCGGTTCGCTAGTCGGCGGTCCGGTCGAAGGGACACCCGTGCCGCTGCTCGACGGTTTCATCGAACCCACCTTTCTGATCGCGTTCGTCGTCGCGGTGATCAGCGCCTTTGTGATCACCGCGATCGCCGCGCTCGTCTTCCGGATGGCCGCGCGCAAGCGGGCCTGGGCGCGCGCGTTCATCCGCCTGTGCCGGCGTCCCTTCCGGATTGTGATCCTGATCGGCGCCCTCTGGATCGTGACGTCCGTGTACCTGACGACGACGCCGGACCTGACCCTCGCGGTCGACTTCATCATGCGCGCCCTGTTCATCGCGGCGGCGACCTGGCTCGTCGCGGCCCTGATGTACTTCTTCGAGGAAGTCATCGCCGCGCGGTACCGCATCGACGTGCGGGACAACCGGGTGGCCAGGCGGGTGCGCACCCAGCTGCGGATGCTCCGCAGGATCAGCGTCGTCGTGGTCATCGTCTGCGCGATCGGCACGGTGCTGCTCAGCATCCCAGGGGCCGCTGCGGTCGGGGCGAGCCTCTTCGCCTCGGCGGGGCTCCTGAGCGTCGTCGCCGGCCTCGCCGCCCAGTCGAGCCTCGCCAACGTCTTCGCCGGCATGCAGCTCTCCTTCAGCAACGCCCTGCGCGTCGACGACGTCGTCATCGTCGAGAACGAGTGGGGCCGGATCGAGGAGATCACCCTCACCTACATCGTCGTGCACATCTGGGACGACCGCAGGATGGTGCTGCCCTCGACCTATTTCACGACGACGCCGTTCCAGAACTGGACGCGCCGCACGAGCGAACTGCTCGGCTCCGTCGAGTTCGACGTCGACTGGAGGGTCAGCACCGGGGCCATGCGCGAGGAACTGAACCGGATCGTCGCACAGACGGAGCTCTGGGACCGGCGCGTTGCCGTGCTGCAGGTGACGGATGCCGTCGGCGGCTTCGTCCGCATCCGCGTTCTCGTCTCGGCCGGGGACGCCGCGATGCTCTGGGACCTGCGCTGCATCGTGCGGGAGAACCTCGTCGAGTGGCTCGTCGCCGAGAACCCGGACGCACTCCCGCTCGGCCGCGTCGAGGTTCGGCAACCGGCCCGCCGCCCCACGACGTCGGCCACGGGCGCCGCGAGGGAACAACGCCCCGTCACCGAGGCACCCGGCCTGTTCTCCGGAGACTCCGAGGCCGTGCACCGCGGCGAGGAATTCACCCGCTCGATGCCGATCCAGGAGATCAGCGACCAGAAGCTCTGACCGGCGGGGCACCTGCGAACGGTCGGCGAAGCCACACCCGGCGAGCCCATACACTGTCGGGATGGACATCCCCGCATTCGACCCCGCCGCTCGCCGGATCGCCCTGGTCCGTCGCCCCGCCGACAACCTCGCCGAGGGCCAGCTCACGCACATCGAGCGCGTCCCCGTCGACCTCGGGCTCGCCCGCACCCAATGGGCCGGCTACGTCGCAGCGCTCGCCGCGGAGGGTTGGGACGTGATCGAGGTCGAACCGGCCCCGCTGCTCCCTGACTCGGTCTTCATCGAGGATGCCGTCATCTCCTTCGGCGACATCGCCGTGCTGACCAGCCCGGGGGCCCCGAGCCGCCGGGACGAGACCGCGGGGGCGGAGGCCGCCGTCCGCGGCCTCGGCATCCCGGTGCACCGTCTCGCGCTGCCCGGCACCCTCGACGGCGGCGACGTGCTCAAGATCGGCCGGACCGTGTACGTCGGCCGCAGCCTGCGCACGAACGACGCCGGCATCGACCAGCTCCGCGACATCCTGGTCCCGCGCGGTTACACCGTCGTCGCGGTCCCGATCAGCAAGGTGCTGCACCTCAAGTCCGCCGTCACCGCCCTGCCCGACGCGACCGTGATCGGCTATCCGCCCCTCGTCGACGACTCGACGGTGTTCGAACCCTTCCTGCCCGTCCCAGAGGAGTGCGGCACCGCCGTCGTTGTGCTGGCCCCGGACGCGGTGCTGATGTCGAGCGCGGCCCCGCGCTCGGCCGCCCTGTTCGCCGCCCGCGGCTACCGCGTCGTCACCGTCGACATCTCCGAATTCGAGAAGCTCGAGGGCTGTGTCACCTGCCTGAGCGTACGCATCCGCTGACCGGGAGCCCGCGGACCTGACTCTCAAAGAGGTGCTTGCGCCGACGCACGGTGTGGTCGTACTCTGGAAGGCTGCCTGACACGGGGAGCACAACGAGGATTCGACGCGCTCAGGAGGCCGACATGACACAGACAGCACAGCCACAGCTCGCTGGGAATGCGACCACCGGCGCTGGCTCTGCCGTGGGCGTCCACGACAACGCGGCCTAGCCACTCCATCCGCATCGCCCGTCGGCTCCCTCCTCCAGCACCCCGCCCGTAACCCGCAGCCCGCGACCGGCGTCCCGCCGTCGCGACCGTATGGAAGCGCCCAGCTTCCCGCCCGCCGTCGAACGTGACTTCTTCGACTCCTCGACGCCCAGCGCACCCCGCTGGCGTCCATCGGCACCATGTATCCGAACAGGCTCCACTCGTGACCCAGATCACACCAACCACTCCCACCGAAACCACACCACCCACTCCCATGGACACGACTCCGAACCCACCGACCGCCTCGACGACACCCACCACACCTGCTGCCACGCCGGCGGCGACCCCTGAGCAGCCCGGGAAGCGGGCGAGTACGCTGCGCACCCTGCTGCGCCTCTTTCCCTACGTGCGGCCCGCGTTGCCCCGGCTCGTGCTGGGCATGATCGCCGCGCTCCTGGCCGCGGTCGTCGCCCTCGCGATCCCGCAAGTGCTGCAGGGCCTCGTCGACGGCGCCCTGTCCCGTCAGGACCCCGCCGGGATCTGGCCCGCGGTGCTGGTCGTCCTCGGCCTCGGCGTGCTCGAGGCCATCCTGATCGCCCTCCGCCGCTGGTTCGTGCTGGTCCCGGGCACCCACGTGGAGGCGAGCATGCGGAACGCGCTCTACGCACGCCTGCAGGACCTGCCGGTTTCCTTCCACGATCGCTGGCCGAGCGGACAGCTCCTGTCCCGCGCGGTGAGCGACCTGAACCTGATCCGGCGCTGGATCTCCTTCGGCCTGGTCCTCCTGGTCGTCAATATCGTCACGATCGTGATCGGCGCCGCCGTGTTGGTCTCGATGAACTGGATCCTCGGCGTCGTTTTCATCGCCTGCTCGATTCCGCTCTGGATCGTCGGGTACCTGTTCGAGGAGAAGTACTCCGTCGTGGCCCGGCGCAGCCAGGACCAGGCCGGCGACCTCGCGACGGCCGTCGAGGAGTCCGTGCACGGCATCCGCGTGCTCAAGGCGTTCGGGCGCGGCGGTTTCGCGCTCAAGAACTTCTCGCAGCAGGCGGAAGACCTTCGTGGCACCGAGATCGAGAAGGCGCGCGCGATCGCCGGCATCTGGCTCTGGCTCCTGATGGTGCCCGATGTCGCGTTCGCGCTCTGCCTCGTGGTCGGAGTCTGGCTCGCCGCCCAGGGTGACCTCAGCGTCGGTGGCCTCGTCGCGTTCTTCGCGACGGCGACCGTGCTGCGCTGGCCGGTCGAATCGATCGGGTTCCTGCTGTCGATGACGTTCGACGCCCGCACGGCGACCGACCGGTACTTCGACGTGCTCGACGCCCCGAACAGCATCACGGACCCCGACAGGCCCGTCACGCTCGCCGAGCCGCGCGGCCGACTCGCCTTCGAGGACGTGCACTTCCGCTACCCCGACTCGCCGGCGCGCTTCCCCGACCTGCTCGACGGCGTCAACCTCGTGCTGCAGCCGGGGGAGACCATGGCCCTCGTCGGGCTGACCGGCTCGGGCAAGTCCACCCTCACCGCACTCACCACCCGCCTCTACGACGTCACCCAGGGCGCGGTCACGCTCGACGGTGTCGACGTGCGCTCGCTCGGCCGCGAAGACCTGCGCGGCCACCTCGCGATGGCGTTCGAGGACGCGACGCTGTTCTCGGCATCCGTGCGCGACAACGTGCTGCTCGGCAGGCCGGAGTTCGCCGAGCGGTCGGCGGCAGCGGATGCCGCGCTCGAGGAGGCCCTGCAGGTCGCGCAGGCCGGCTTCGTGCGTGACCTGCCCGACGGCGTCGACACCCTCGTCGGCGAGGAGGGCATGAGCCTCTCCGGCGGCCAGCGCCAACGGATCGCGCTCGCCCGCGCGGTCGCGGCGAAGCCGGCGGTGCTCGTGCTCGACGACCCGCTTTCCGCGCTCGACGTGGACACCGAGTCCCTCGTCGAGGCCGCCCTCCGCGAGGTGCTCGCCTCGACGACGGCGCTCATCGTCGCGCACCGGCCGTCGACGGTCACCCTCGCCGACCGGGTCGCCCTGCTCGAGGACGGCCGGATCACCGCGGTCGGCCGGCACTCCGATCTCCTGCGCACCAACGAGCACTACCGGTTCGTCATCTCGAGCCTCGAAGACGAAGAACGGCGCGACGCCACCAGGCAGGTCGCCAGGGACGAATCGGCCGCACGGACAGAACAGGCCACGCGAGAGGAGGCCGCACGATGAGCGTCACCGGAGTCGAAGGCGAAGAACGCAACAATTTCACCGCGTCCGAAAGCAAGCAGATCCGGGCGCGCTCGCTGCGCCTGCTCGGTTCCCTGCTCCGCCCGGTGCGCTGGCGGGTCACCGCGGCGATGCTCGTCGTGGTGCTCTCGACCGCGGCCCAGGTCGCCGGTCCCGCCCTCATTGCGTTCGGGATCGACAAGGGGCTGCCTGCCCTCCTCGCCCAGGACTGGCTTCCGCTCGCGGCGACCGGCGGGGTCTACCTCCTCACCGGCGTGATCGGGGCGATCCTGATCGCCTGGTACACGATGATGTCGGCCAGGATCAGCCAGGCAGTGCTGATCGACCTCCGCAAGCGGGTGTTCCTGCAGACCCAGCGGCTCAGCCTCGAGTTCCACGAGTCGTACACCTCCGGGCGGATCATCTCCCGGCAGACCAGCGACCTCGACGCGATCCGGGAACTGCTCGACTCGGGTATCAACCAGCTCGTGCAGGGCGTGTTGTACATGGCCTTCACGGCGATCGCGCTCGTGAGCCTCGACGGCGTCAGCGGGCTGGTGCTGCTCGGGTCCCTGGTGCCGCTGTTCGCGCTCACCCGCTGGTTCCAGGTGCGGTCGCAGACGTTGTTCCGGCGGTCGAGGACCGCATCGGCGAGCCTGATCGTGAAGTTCGTCGAAACCATGACGGGCATCCGCGCCGTCAAGGCGTTCCGGGCGGAGAGACGCAACGAGGAGGTCTTCGGCGAGCTCGTCGAGGACTACCGAAAGGTGAACGGCCGGGTGATCCAGCTGTTCGGCATCTTCGACCCCGGCCTCATCCTGATCGGCAACGTCGCGGTCGCCGTCGTGCTCCTGCTCGGCGGATTCCGCGTCGTCGACGGGCAGCTCGCGATCGGTGCGCTCCTCGCGGCGCTGCTCTACACCCGGCGGTTCTTCGATCCGATGGAGGAGATGGCGATGTTCTACAACTCGTACCAGTCCGCCGCGGCGGCGCTCGAGAAGATCTCCGGCGTGCTCGAGGAACTCCCCGGCGTGCCGGACCCGGTTGCCCCCGTCGACCTGTGGGAGGCGCGCGGCGCCGTCACCTTCACCGGGGTGCGCTTCGAGTACCAGTCCGACCGGGTGGTTCTGCCGACCTTCGATCTCGCGATTCCCGCCGGGCAGACGATCGCCCTCGTCGGCTCGACCGGGGCAGGCAAGTCGACGCTCGCGAAGCTGATGGCGCGGTTCTACGACCCCACCGACGGCCAGGTGCTGCTCGACGGGGTGGACCTGCGCCGGCTGCACCCCAAGGACCTCCGTCGCGCCATCGTGATGGTCACCCAGGAGGCGTACCTGTTCAGCGGTTCGGTCGCCGACAATATCGCGATCGGCAAACCCGACGCCTCTCCCGCAGAGATCGTGGCGGCGGCGCGTGCCGTCGGCGCGCACGAGTTCATCGAGAACCTTCCCGGCGGGTACGACACCGACGTGAACAAACGTGGTGGCCGGGTGTCCGCCGGGCAGCGCCAGCTGATCTCGTTCGCGAGGGCCTTCCTCGCCGACCCGGCGGTGCTGATCCTCGACGAGGCGACGTCCTCGCTCGATATCCCGAGCGAGCGGCTCGTGCAGCAGGCGCTGCAGACCCTGCTCGCCGACCGCACGGCCGTCATCATCGCGCACCGGCTGTCCACGGTCGCGATCGCAGACCGGGTGCTCGTGATGGAGCACGGGATCATCGTCGAGGACGGCGCGCCCGACGACCTGATCGACGGCACCGGACGGTTCGCCCAGCTGCACGCGGCCTGGCGGGAATCACTCGTGTAGCGGCATCCGCACGCGTTCACAGCGGATGCCGGTCCGCGAGAGTACGAAAATGGCCCCTTCGCTGCGCGCGAAGGGGCCATTTCTCCGCTCTCGCGGAACAGCCCGTCAGGAGGTGACGGTGAGGAAGAGGTCGCCGGCGGCAAGGTCGGCGCCCGCAGTGACGGCATCGGCGAGGGCGATGTTCTCGTGTGTGCGCTCGAGGATGATGACCGGCACGATGGGATTACGTCCGCCAGCCTCAACGGCCGCGGAGTCCCAGGTCACGATCACGTCGCCGGCTGCGACCTGATCGCCCTGCTTCGCCCGCAGGGTGAAGCCCTCGCCGCGGAGCTCGACGGTGTCGATGCCGAGGTGGACGAGGACGCCGATCCCGTCGGGGGAGAGGATCACAAAGGCGTGCGGGAAGACCTTGAGCAGCTTGCCGCTGATCGGCGCGATCGCGTCGACCATGCCCCGCGGAGGGTCGATCGCGGCGCCGGGACCCACGATCGCCTGGGCGAACGTGGGATCGGGGACCTCGGCGAGACCGACGGCGCGACCGGGGACGGGCGCGAGGACGACGACGGGCGTCACGAGGACGACGGGAGCCCCACGGCTCACAGGAGGTCTTCGATGTCTTCGGCGAGGTTGTCGGCCTCTGGTCCGACGACGACCTGGACGATGGTGCCGGACCGGAAGACGCCGTGGGCGCCGGCCGCCTTGAGCGCAGGCTCGTTCACGAGGGCGGGGTCCTTCACCTCGGTGCGCAGTCGGGTGATGCACGCCTCGATCTCGACGAGGTTGCCTGATCCGCCGAGGCCGGCGAGGATTTGCTCCGCTTTGGTGCTCATGGTGTTTCCTCCAGTGATGGTGGGCCGGGAACCGGCTGCAGCGGCTTGGATACGCGCGAAGCGTTCCGGCCGTGAGCCAAGTCTGCGCCCTGTCTGATTCGGTTTCGGGTGTTCTCGGAGAACCCGAGCGGCTGGGGGTCTTGACAAGCAGGGTGCCGCGGCTTCATCATCGAACTATTGGATCGTACCAGTACGGACCACAAAGCGAAAGTGGTCCTATGCTGGTATCTACACACCCCAACCTTTCGGAGGACGCAGCGAGATGACCGACATCGATGAGGCCCCGGTTCTGGAATCAGGACCGGTCTCCAAGCACGCCCAGCTGCGCTCGATCCTGGAGGAGCTGGTCGAGACCAGCCTCGCTCCCCACGCCGCGATCCCGCCGGAGCGGAAGCTCATGACGCGGTACGGAGTCAGTCGCTCGACCGTGCGCGAAGCGATCCGCCAGCTCGTCGAGGAGGGCGTGCTCTACCGGGTGCAGGGCAAGGGCACCTTCGTGGCCGGCGAACGCGTGCAGAGCGATCTGCACCTCGCCTCCTTCACGGAGGACATGCGCCGGCGCGGCCTCGTCCCCGCGACGATCGTGCGTTCGTCCCGGTTGATCGAAGCGCCCCTCGCGGTACGGGCCGCCCTCGGACTCGGCGCGGGCGCCCAGGTGCTGGAGATCGAAAGACTCCGGCTCGCCGACGGGGTGCCGATGGCACTCGAACGCGGCTACTACCCGGCAGAGCTGCTCCCCGAGCTCGGCGCCAAAGACCTGACCCGGTCCCTGTACGCGACGTTCGCGACCGAGTACGGCCTGCGTATCGACAACGCGGAACAGGCCGTTTGGGCGGAGGGCGCCGACGCCCTGCTCGCGGCTACCCTCGGCATCGCCGCCAACGCCCCCGTGATGGTCTTCCGTCGGACGTCGTCCGCCGGGTCCGCCTTCCTCGAACACGTCACCTCGTGGTACCGCGGCGACCGCTACCAGATTCACATGACCCTCAACCTGCAGCACCAGCCCTGACCCACAGACCATCCACGCAACATCCGTACCGACAACGCACCACCAGGAGGAAATCAATGTCCAGCATCACCGCCGACGCCGGGACGAAAAGGCCGTTCCCCGGCCTCGCGCAACTTCAACGAGTCGGTCGCAGCCTCATGCTGCCGATCGCAGCACTCCCCGCGGCAGGACTCCTGCTGCGCCTCGGCCAGCCCGACCTGCTCGGGCGCATCCCGGGCTTCGAAACCGGTGCCGCCGTCATCGCCTCGGCCGGCGGTGCGCTCTTCGACGCCCTGCCGCTCCTCTTCGCGGTCGGCGTCGCTATCGGCTTCGCAAAGAAATCCGACGGTTCGACAGCCCTGGCCGCCGTCGTCGGCTACCTCGTCTTCTCCAAGGTCGGAGAGGCAATGTCGCCCCTGGTTCTCGGACTGCCCGCAGAGGGCGGGAAGCAGGTGCTGGTCAATTACAGTGTCCTCGGTGGCATCCTGATCGGCATCACGTCGGCCCTGCTCTGGCAGCGGTTCCATCGGATTTCTTTGCCGAGCTACCTGGCCTTCTTCGGCGGCCGCCGGTTCGTCCCGATCATCACCGCAGGCACGGCGCTGGTACTGGGAGTCCTGCTGGCCTTCGTCTACCCGGCCTTCGCGACCGGTCTCTCCGGCTTCGGCGAGTTCGTCTCTTCGAACAACATCTGGGGCGGTTTCCTCTACGGCACGACCAACCGGCTGCTGATCCCGGTCGGGCTGCACCACATCCTCAACTCGGTGATGTGGTTCGTGATCGGCGACTTCAATGGCGCCCACGGTGACATCGCCCGGTTCTTCGCCGGCGACCCCACCGCCGGCTCCTTCATGACCGGGTTCTTCCCGATCATGATGTTCGCGCTGCCGGCCGGCGCCCTCGCCATCTGGCAGGAAGCCAAGCCGTCCCAGAAGAAGATCGTCGGCGGCATCATGCTCTCCGGTGCGCTGACCGCCATGCTCACCGGCGTCACGGAGCCCCTCGAGTTCTCCTTCATGTTCGTCGCGTTCCCGCTCTACCTCATCCACGCGGTGCTGACCGGTTCCTCGCTCGCCCTCGTGAACGCCCTCGGGATCAGGGACGGGTTCACCTTCAGCGCGGGCACGTTCGACTACGTGCTCAACTTCGGCCTGGCCGAGAAGCCGCTGCTGCTCATCCCGATCGGGCTCGCGTACGCCGGTATCTACTACTTCCTGTTCCGCTTCGTGATCCGCAAGTGGAACCTGAAGACCCCCGGTCGCGGCGAGGACGAGGTTCCCGACGCGACAGTGCCCGACTCCGCGTCGTCCACGACGGTCTAATCCCACCAACGCCGGGGTCGCGGGCGAGCCCGTGACCCCGGCAGCACCACCACGCACCATCATTGTGAAACTGGAGCAGAACATTGGCTGAAGTAATCGTCCTCGACACCGAGACCGCAGCGGGAACGCTTGCTGCGGCAACCATCCGTGCCCTGATCATGCGCAAGCCGGATGCCGTCCTCGGCCTGGCCACCGGGTCCACGCCGCTCTCCGTGTACGCGGCGCTCGCAGCCTCCCTCGCGAAGGAACCCCTCGACATGTCCCGCGTGCGCGGCTTCGCCCTCGACGAATACGTCGGGCTGCCCGCAGGGCACCCGGAGAGCTACCGCGCCGTCATCACCCGCGACGTCGTCGTGCCCCTCGGTCTCGACCCCGCGAACATCCGCACCCCGAACGGCGACGTGGCCACCCTCGAGACCGCGGGACTCGACTACGAGGCCGCCATCGTCGCGGCCGGCGGCGTCGACGTGCAGATCCTCGGTATCGGGCAGACCGGTCACGTCGGCTTCAACGAGCCCGGCTCCTCCTTCGCGTCCGTCACCCGGATCAAGACCCTGACCGAGAAGACCCGGATCGACAACGCGCGCTTCTTCGCCTCTCCCGATGACGTGCCGATCCACTGCATGACCCAGGGCCTCGGCACGATTCGCCGCGCCAGGCACCTCATCCTGCTCGCGTTCGGCGAAGAGAAAGCGGATGCGATCGCGTCCGCCGTCGAGGGACCGGTCTCATCGAGCAAGCCCGGTTCGGTCATCCAGCTTCACCCGCACGTGACCGTCCTCGTCGACGAGGCCGCGGCATCCCGCCTCGCCAACCGGGACTACTACGCATACGCATACGCCCACAAGTACGCCTGGCAGGGAATCTAACCCCGTGGCCGACTCGATTCTGCTCAGCGCCGGCACGGTCGTCGCCGCGGACGCCGTGCACACCCCTGGCTGGGTCGAGGTCAGGGCCGGACGGATCATCGCCGTCGGCGCCGGCCTCCCGCCGCGCGTCGCCGATGCCCACGACCCGGACGGGATCCTCGCCCCCGGCTTCGTCGACGTGCACAATCACGGCGGCGGCGGATTCAGCTTCAACGATGCCGACATGGAGATCGCGGCGGCCGGGATCGCGGCGACCCACCGGGAACACGGCACGACCACGCTGATGGCGAGCCTCGTCACGGCACCGCTCGATGAGATGGAACGCCTGGTGGCCGGCCTCGCCGACCTCGTCGATTCCGGCCTGCTCGCAGGAATCCACCTCGAAGGACCCTGGCTGAGCCCGATCCATCGGGGCGCCCACACGGCGGAGCTGCTCCGGGTGCCCGACAGGGACAGCATCGACCGCCTCATGCGCGCCGGCCACGGCACGGTGCGCATGGTCACGATCGCCCCTGAGCTCCCGGGCGGGCTCGACGCCGTCCGGCGGATCGTCGGATACGGCGCGGTCGCCGCGATCGGCCACACCGACGCCAATGACGACATGACCAGGCAGGCGATCCAGGCGGGGGCCACGGCGGGCACGCATCTCTTCAACGCGATGCGTCCCCTGCACCATCGGGAACCCGGGCCGTCCCTCGCGCTGCTCGAGAACCCCGCCGTGTTCGCCGAACTGATCGCAGACGGGGTGCACCTGCATCCCGCGGTCGTCCGCTTCATCACGCAGAGCCCGTCGCGACCGGTGTTCGTGACCGACGCGATGGCCGCGGCCGGTGCGGACGAGGGCGAATACACCCTCGGCGGCCTCCCCGTCAGCGTGCTCGACGGTGAAGCGCGCCTCGCGGACGGGACGATCGCCGGCAGTGTCCTCACCCTGAGCGAGGCCGTCCGGTTCGCCGTGCACACGGCAGGGGTCGACCTCGCCACGGCGGTGCGAGCGGCCACGCAGAACCCGGCCGACATGATCGGCCTCACCGACTGCGGCCGCCTCGCCGCGGGGCAGCCGGCCGACCTGATCGTCCTCGATGCCGGGCTCTACGTCACCGCGACCATGCGGTCAGGCGACTGGTGCCTGCCGGCCTGAGCCGGCAGGGGAGACCGGCCTAGGCGAAGCCCCAGGCCTTCTCCTCGTCGCTCGAGGCGTCCGACAACGGGATGCCGATCAGCGGGCGCGGCGCCGGCCCGAGCGGGTGCAGGCTGGGATCGGGGGCGCGCACGGCCTGTTCCTTGAGCTCGACGAAGATCGCGTGGGTCGGCGTGGTGCCGATGTTCACGCCGGCGTGTTCCTGGGCAGGGAGCCAGGCGGTCTCGCCGGCCGGGAGTTCGACATCGACCTCCCTGCCTTCGAAGGAGAGCCTCCGGGAGTATGCGCTCAGCGTGATCATCACGCTGTCTGGGTGCTCGTGCGGGTTGGTGGTGTCGCCGGGGGCATCAAGGAATTCGAGCACGCGAACGCGGTCGTTTTCGAGCAATACCCGGTAGACGCCGGGATCCGTCACGAGCGGATCGAGGGACTGTGTGGCGTTCTGTTCACTGGACATGCCGCACGCTAACACCGTTTGCCTGCGGCGCGCTAGGAGAAGCCCCAGACGTTCGCCTCATCGTCGGTGTCCGGCGTCGACGGTGCGGCGGACTGCGGCCCGAGCGGCCGCTCGTCCGTGCGCCCTCGGGGATGCCGCGAAGGCTCCTTGAGTTCGATGAAGATCGAGTGCGTGTCGGTATGGCCGGTGTTCGCACCGGTGTGTTCCTGGGCGGGAAGCCATCGTGCGACCCCGGCGGGAAGCTCGACGTCGACGGCGCGGCCGTCCGACGAGATCCGCCGGCTGAATTCGCTCAGGGTGACCATGACACTGTCCGGATGCCGGTGCGGCGCGGTCGCGGCACCGGGCGTGTCCCGGTATTCGAGGACGCGTACCCGCTCATTCTCGAGGATCACCCGGTAGAGGCCGGGATTGGTGACGACGGGGTCCTGAAAGCCTTCTGTACTGTCCATGCGGGCACCGTACCCGGTGCCGGCGGTGCCCGCGAGGGGCAGGTCAGGTCGGTGACCAGCGCGCAGCCCGGTAATCGACCCGGTAGCCGGACTCCGCGGTGCCCAGGAGGACGAGCGGGGTGCCTTCTTCGCGGTAGTGCGGCAGCGCCCTGGCCTCGTGCGCGACCGGCGGGTGGCCGCCGGCCCGGACCACCCGCCACCAGGGGACATCCGCCCCATAGTGCGCCATGATCTGGCCGACGACACGGGCGCCGCGAGAGCCGAGCACCGCCGCGACGTCGCCGTAGGTCATCACCCGCCCGGCGGGAATCGAGTCGACGATGCCGAGGACATGCGTGACGAAGTCGCTGTCGGGGGCGAGGCGCATGGCCGGCGGAACCGTCTGGCCGCTACAGCTTGAGCGAACCGATCATCTCGCCGTATGCCGTCTCGCCGATGTCGACGAAGCCGATCCGGTGGAAGAACGACTCCGGTCCTTCTTCGCCGGGTTCCCAGATCACGGTGATGTGGTCGAAGCCCCGCTTCCTGGCCTCCTGGGCGAGTGACTCCGCTGCGAATTTGCCGACGCCCTTGCCCTGGGCGCTCGCGTCTACGTTGATCCTCCAGATGCAGGCCCGGAATTCCTCGTGCTCCGAATCGGGGTCGAAGTTGCCGTGGATGAACCCGGCCACCTCGCCGTCGAGCAACACGACGCGCTGCCACGCGGTCGCGGGATTGATCACGGAAGCCGCCACCGCATAGGAGACGGGAGCGATGTACAGCTCCTGGCCCGGTTTGAGACTGAGGCTATTGGCCGCAACAATGTTGCGTGCGGACAGTTCTTCCAGACGTAGTTCACCCATGGCAACAGGCTAACCTGCGGCTGACCGGCGTGGTAGTCGGGTTTTGTGCGCCGGGCAGGACCGGACCGAAAACTGTCTCGATGTCGAGACAGTTGCGGGGGCCTTGTAGAATTGGCTCGGCCACGTGGCCGGTACCATTCTGAGGAGAATTCATTGGCGAAGATCAAGGTTGAAGGCACCGTCGTCGAGCTCGACGGGGACGAGATGACGCGCATCATCTGGCAGGCCATCAAGGACACGCTCATCCACCCGTACCTCGACATCGACCTCGAGTACTACGACCTGTCGATCCAGAAACGCGATGAGACCGACGACCAGATCACGATCGACGCTGCCCACGCCATCCAGAAGCACGGCGTCGGCGTGAAGTGCGCGACCATCACCCCGGACGAGGCCAGGGTCGAGGAATTCGGCCTCAAGAAGATGTGGGCGTCTCCCAACGGCACGATCCGCAACATCCTCGGCGGCACGATCTTCCGTGAGCCGATCATCATTTCCAACATCCCGCGCCTGGTGCCCGGCTGGAACAAGCCGATCATCATCGGCCGCCACGCCTTCGGCGACCAGTACCGCGCCACGAACTTCCGCTTCGAGGGGGAGGGCACGCTCAGCATGACCTTCACGCCGAAGGACGGCTCGGAGGCGCAGACCTTCGAGGTCTTCCAGTCCCCGGGCAGCGGTGTCGCGATGGGCATGTACAACCTCGACAGCTCGATCCGTGACTTCGCCCGTGCCTCGCTCAACTACGGCCTCGTGCGGAACTACCCGGTCTACCTGTCGACCAAGAACACCATCCTCAAGGCATACGACGGCCGGTTCAAGGACATCTTCCAGGAGATCTTCGACACCGAGTTCAAGGCCCGCTATGAGGCTGCCGGCCTCACCTACGAGCACCGCCTGATCGACGACATGGTCGCATCCGCCATGAAGTGGGAAGGCGGCTACGTCTGGGCCTGCAAGAACTACGACGGCGACGTGCAGTCGGACACCGTCGCGCAGGGCTTCGGCTCGCTCGGCCTGATGACGAGCGTGCTCTCCACTCCCGACGGCAAGGTCGTTGAGGCAGAGGCAGCGCACGGCACCGTGACCCGCCACTACCGCCAGCACCAGCAGGGCAAGCCCACCTCGACGAACCCGATCGCCTCGATCTATGCCTGGACCCGCGGCCTCTCGCACCGGGCCAAGCTCGACGGCAACCCGGCGCTCGCCGAGTTCGCCGAGACCCTCGAGGACGTCGTCATCAAGACCGTCGAAAGCGGCCAGATGACCAAGGACCTCGCATTGCTGGTCGGCCCGGAGCAGGGCTACCAGACGACCGAGGAATTCCTCGCCGCCATCGCGACGAACCTGCAGACGCGCCTGGCCTAACCGGCCCCGCTCGTCCGGGAGAGGCCCTCGACCCCTGGGGTCGGGGGCCTCACCCGTGTGCCGATCACAACGGTCCCGTCGACGTCGTCGTGGTGCGCGGTACGGGGGAGCAGGCCGTTCCTGGCGAACAACGCGCTCGTCACCGGCGCCTGGCGCGCACTCGTCTCGATCAGGAGATGGCCGCCGGGGGCGAGCCAGCCTGCCGCCGCCGCCGCGACCCTTCGCTGCACGTCGAGCCCGTCAGAACCGCCGTCGAGCGCCAGCCGGTGCTCGTGCACCCGGGCCTCCGGCGGCATCCGCTCGATGGAGCCGGTCGGCACGTATGGCGCGTTGACGAGCAGGAGCGCGATCCGACCGCGCAGGGCCAGGGGCAGGGGGGCGAAAAGATCGCCCTCGACCACGGTTCGGCCAGGGAGGTTGACGCGGGCGCAGCGGACTGCGACCGGGTCGAGGTCCGCCGCCAGGAGGTCGAGCCCCAGCCCCGGCAGGGCCGAGAGCAGGGCGGCACCGACCGCTCCCGTGCCGCAGCAGAGGTCGACGACGATCGCACCGGGACCGGCGAGCCCTGCGGCCTCGCGCACAAGCGCCTCCGTGCGTCGCCGCGGCACGAAGACCCCGGGTTCGACGTGCACCCGCAGCCCGCAGAACAGCGCCCAGCCGAGGACGTACTCGAGCGGCTCCCCGCCCACCCTGCGCTCGAGCAGGTCCTCGAGCTCGTCCGCCGACCGGGCCTCGCCAACGAGGAGCTCCGCTTCCTCCTCGGCGAAGACGCATCCCGCCGCGCGGAGGCGTTCGACGACGCCGGGGAAGGCCGCGGCGGGATCGACAGGGGACATCGGAACCTTTCGGGTATTGCGCGCGGCATACGCACGGGAGTCGAATGCCCATAAAATCAGTGCAGGAGACATAGTTTCTCACCTGGACGAGAAAGCGACGCGGCATGGCACCTGAATGGCATTCGGTGTCCCGCACGCGACCCTCGCGTCGGATGCGGCGCCGCGGATGAACGCCATGGAACGGATCATCGACGAGGGCCTCCTCATCGCCCTCTCCGCGGTGCGGATGGCCGTGAAGAACCACATCATCGTCGGGGCTCTCCGCGAGCACGACAACTTCGACGAATCGTCCTACCAGACGGTCGCGCGCGATGAACTGCTCCTTCTTGCGGCGCAGAACGAAGAGGATGCCGCCCGCGTCGCGCAGGAAAGACGGGAACTCGCGTCCCGGCGCTGGTCGCAGGGCTTCACCGAGGATGAGCGGCTCGACATCGGCAGGCTCGGCCGCCGTCGTCGCGCCCACAAGGGTCTCGCCCTCATCCTGCACGCGGTCGCGGACGACGACAAGAAACTGGCCGCGATCGTCGAGGACGCGCAACACGACGCGAGTTATGAGATCCGGAAGGCCCTCGCCGCACGCCTGATCCGCCAGACGATCGACGGCCACGCCCCTGGCTACGCTCGGATGCGTGAGGAGCGGATCAAATACCTGCTCGCGATCGACTTCGCGATGCTTCGGGACCGGACATCCGGAACGAATCCATAGCGATTCTTCGGTTTTCACTCTGGCGGCTCACCTATGATTGAAACAATTCAGGTCGTTGCTCTTGCTCCATTTTTCCCGCCCGATTTCCCGCCCGGGATGCGCCCCAGGTCGACGACGACCATCGGTCATCGCACGGGAAAGAACACCATGACAGGCTTCGCACACGTCCTCAAACCGGGTCGCATCGGTACCCTCGAACTCCCGAACCGGGTGATCATGGCGCCGATGGGCACCGAGATGGGCACCCCGGAGGGGCTCTTCACCGCTCAAGAGATCGCGTATTACACCGAACGCGCCCGCGGGGGCACTGGCCTCGTGATGACCGGCATCAGCGCCGTCTCCGAGGACTACGAGACGCTCAACGCCGGACTCTGCTGCGTGCACACCGATGCCGCGCTTCCGGGCCTCACCGCCCTCGCCGAATCGATCCACGCCGTCCGCGGGCTGGTCTCCCTGCAGCTCACCGCGGGCCTCGGGCGCAACATCAACGTGATCGACCCGGACCGGCTGCCGATCTCCGCCTCCGACAACCCGCACTATGCAGACCCGAGCGTGCTCTGCCGGCCGCTCGAGATCGACGAGATCCACCTGCTCGTCCGCCGCTTCGGCGAAGCCGCAGCCCGCGCCGCCGCCGCGGGGATGGATGCGATCGACATCCACGGCCACACGGGCTACCTGATCGACCAGTTCATGAGCGCCTGCTGGAACCGCCGCACGGATGTCTACGGCGGCAGTGTCGAGAACCGCTGCCGGTTCGCGACCGAGATCATCGCCGCCGTCAAGGCCAACGCGCCCGGCCTGCCCGTCAGCTTCCGCCTCTCTGTCAACCACCGTTTCGCCGGGGGCCGCACGACGGCGGAGGGCCAGGCCATCGCCGTCGTACTCGCCGCGGCAGGGCTCGACCTCATCATCGCCGACGACGGGTCATACGAAGCCATGGACTACGTCTTCCCGCCGTACTACCTCGGCGACGCGTGCATGGTCCCGGCGGCCCGCGCACTCAAGGACGTCGTGTCCATCCCCGTGATGGCCGTCGGCAACCTCACCCCGGAGAACGCGGAGGCCGCCCTCGCCGCGGGCGACGCCGACTTCGCCGGCATCGGGCGCGGACTGATCGCGGATCCGGAGTGGGCGGGCAAGCTCACCGCGGGCGATCGCGCGGACATCCGACCGTGCATCCGCTGCAACTCGATGTGCGTCGGCAACGCCTTCTTCGCCCTGCCGCTCGGCTGCGCCGTCAACCCGCAGGTCGGCTTCGAGCGCGAACGCCGCGTCGAGAAGGCCGACGTCCTCAAGCACGTCGTCGTGATCGGCGGCGGCCCCGGCGGACTCGAATCCGCACGGGTCGCCGCGCTCCGCGGCCACTCCGTCGACCTCTACGAGGCAGGGCCCCAGCTCGGCGGCGTGCTGCTGCCCGCGGCGACCCCGGAGTTCAAGAAGGAACTGCGTGCGATGATCGGCTGGTGGGAACGCCAGTTCACCCACCTCCCCGTGACCGTGCACCTCGACACGACCATCGACGCGGACTCCCTCGCGACGTTCGAGGCCGACGAGATCATCGTCGCGACCGGTTCTCTTCCGCTCCTGCCGTCCATCCCCGGCCTCGACGGTGCGAACGTGATCGACGTGCTCGACTTCCACCGCGGCGTCCCCGTCGGCCATAGTGTCGTCATCGCGGGTGGCGGCCTCTCGGGCTGCGACGCCGCCCTCGAACTCGCCGGACAGGGCTGCAACGTCACGATCGTCGAACTCGCCGACGAGCTCGCCCGCGACATGATCGTGATCAACCGGATCACCCTGCTGCGCGAACTCGGTGAGAAGGGCGTCCGGATCCTCACCGGGCACACCGTCACCTCCGTCGACGCCGACGGCCTCACCGCGACCGGCCCGGACGGCGCCGTACACGTCACCGCGTCCACGGTGATCGCGGCCTTCGGGGTGCGTCCGAACACGGCGCTCACGCTCGCGCTCGAAGGGCGCGCCAACGTGCATCCGCTCGGCGACTGTGTGCACCCGGCCAAGGTCGGCGAGGCCATCAACGCGGCCTTCCTGACCGCGCTCGTGCTCTGAGACGAACGCCCTCGAGACGGATGCCCGGCGCGCGTCGCCGGCCGGGCATCCGCCCCGGACAGGCGAGCCTCACCTTGCTGGCGGTGGGCGGGGGACGGGACGAGACTTGAAGCATGTCCCGTCTGTTCGCCGCCGTACGGCGGTATCCGCTTGTCGCCGCGACCATCGTGCTCGGGGTGGTCGGAATCGGGCTGGCCCTCGCCGGCTTCGCCGACAGCCTGGCCTGGCTGTTCGGCGGCTTCGGCCTGTTCGTCGCCGCGATCTCAGCCGTGGGCATGGTCAAGCAGCTGCGCCACGGCAGTTTCGGCGTCGACCTGCTCGCGATCACCGCCATCGTCGCAACGGTGCTCGTCGGCGAGTACGTCGCGACCATCCTGATCGTGCTGATGCTCACCGGGGGCGCCGCCCTCGAAGACTTCGCCGTGAACCGTGCCAAGCGCGAACTCAACGCCCTGCTCAACCGGGCGCCGCAGATCGCGCACCGCCTGAGATCCGCAGGCGACCTGGCCGACGTCGAGGATCTGCCAGCCACTGCTGTGCAGCCGGGTGACCTCCTGCTCGTGCGCCCGGCCGAGATCGTTCCCGTCGACGGTGTGCTCGAGTCCGCCAGCGCGGCCTTCGACGAGTCCTCGCTGACCGGGGAGAGCCTCCCCGTCGAACGCAACAAGGGCGAGGGCATCCTCTCGGGGTCGATCAACGGCCAGGCCGCCGCCACCATCCGCGCAACCGCGACCGCGGCGAACAGCCAGTACCAGCAGATCGTGGCCCTCGTCGAGGAGGCCTCCGCGAGCAAGGCACCCGTCGTCCGGCTCGCCGACCGGTACGCGGTGCCGTTCACCGCGGTCGCCCTGTCCCTGGCTGCGCTCGCCTGGATCCTGACCGGTGAGCCGGTCCGCTTCGCCGAGGTGCTCGTCGTCGCCACCCCGTGCCCGCTGCTGATCTCTGCTCCGATCGCGTTCATGGGAGGCATGAGCCGCGCGGCGCGCAACGGAATCATCGTCAAGGGCGGCGGGGTGCTCGAAGCGCTGTCCCGCGCCAGGACCATCGTCTTCGACAAGACCGGAACCCTGACCCACGGCACCCCCGCCATCGCCCGGGTGCTGCCCGCCGCCGGCTTCGACGCCGACGAGGTGCTGGCGCTCGCCGCGTCCGCCGAACAGTACTCGTCCCACGTGCTCGCGGCATCCGTGATCGCGGAGGCGCGCAGCCGCGGCCTCGAGCTCCTCGCGACCGCGACGGCGAGCGAGGTGCCGGCACACGGCGTCGTCGCCAGGCTCGACGGCCGCGAGGTGACCGTGGGCAAGCTCTCCTTCGTGGCGGAGACCGCGCCGGCGGCCGTCGCCGCCCCGCTCGACGGCGGGGAACTCGCCATCTACGTCGCCGTGGACGGGAGCTTCGCCGGCAGCATCGTCGCGAGCGACCAGCTGCGCGGCAATGCCCGCCAGACGATCGACGCCCTCGGGGAGCTCGGAATCCGCAACACGGTCATGCTCACCGGGGACGCCCGGCCGACGGCCGAGCACATCGCCGCGCTCGTGGGAATCACGAACGTCCAGGCCGACTGCCTGCCTGTCGACAAGGTCGAGGGCGTGCGGGCGATCACGGAGCGTCCGGTGATCATGGTCGGCGACGGTGTCAATGACGCTCCTGTGCTCGCGGTCGCGGATGTCGGCATCGCGATGGGCGCGCGCGGCGCGACCGCGGCGAGCGAGTCAGCAGACGTCGTCATCCTGATCGACGACCTCTCGCGCACGGCCAGGGCGGTCGCGATCGGGCAGGACACGATCCGGATCGCGTTGCAGAGCATCTGGATCGGTATCGCGCTGAGCCTGGTCCTGATGGTCTTCGCCGCGTTCGGGCTGATCCCGGCGACGATCGGGGCGCTCCTGCAGGAGCTCGTCGACCTCGCGACGATCCTCAACGCGCTCCGTGCGATCGGTGGGCGGCGGGATGCCGCGCTCGCTGCCGGGAGCGTACCGGTGCACCGCGAACCGGCGACGGCGCTCGCGCGCTGAGCCGCGTCATCCGCCCGCGCGGCGACACCGCCGCGACGGCCTAGCCTGAGTAGATGCGCCTCTTCCGCCCCCGCACGCCGTCCACAGGGGCGGATGGGCAGCCGCGACTCTCCCGGGACGTGCTCGTCCTCGGCGTGATCGCCTTCTTCGTCATGGTCGGTTTCGGCGTCGTCGTCCCGGTGCTCCCGGTCTACGTGCGCAGCTTCGGCGTCGGCAACCTCGAGATCGGCGCGGTCGTCTCCGCGTTCGCGCTGATGCGGTTCGTCGCGAGCCCGTTCTGCGGGCGCCTGATCGACTGGGCGGGGGAGCGGACCATCCTCGCGGCGGGCATCGGCATCGTCGCACTCTCGAGCGGGCTCGCGGGCATCGCCCAGAACTACCCGCAGTTGCTCCTGTTGCGCGGGGCAGGCGGCATCGGCTCCGCCATGTTCACCGTCTCGGCGATGACGCTCCTGCTCGGCTCGACTGCTCCGGGCATCCGCGGCCGCGCCATCGGCTTCTATCAGGGCGGGTTCCTGCTCGGCGGCATGGCCGGCCCCGCCCTCGGCGGCCTGCTCGCGACGATCTCGCTCACGGCGCCCTTCTTCTTCTACGCCGGCACGCTCGCGATCGCCGGTGTGCTCGGGCTGCTGCTGCTGAGCCCCGGCTATCGCAACGCGACGGCGGATGCGTCCGGCGCGTCGGCGCCCAGGGTCCCGTTCCGCGCTGTGCTCGCCGACCCCCGGTTCCGGGCCGCGTGCCTGGCCAACTTCGCGCAGGGCTGGACCTCGTTCGGTGTGCGCAACGCGCTGATCCCCGTTCTCGTCGTCGAGGTACTGCGCGGCCCGAGCTCCTGGACCGGTGTGGCCTTCGCTGTCGCGGCGGTCGCCCAGACCCTCGCACTCGCGCCCGCGGCCCGTTTCGTCGACACCGTCGGACGCCGCCCGGCGATCATCGGAGCCTGCCTGCTCGCCGCCGTGACCATCTTCGCGGTGCCGTTCGCGCCGAACATCGTGGTCCTCACGGTGCTGCTCTGCGTCTACGGGGTCGCGTCGGCGTTCCTCGGTACGGCTCCCGCCGCCGCGGTCGGCGACGCAGCGGGGGCCGGTGGCGGACGCCCGGTCGCGGTCTTCTCGATGTTCTCGGACTTCGGCGCGATCATCGGCCCGCTCGCGGCGGGCCTGCTCGCCGATTCCGTCTCGTACCCGGTCGCGTTCGGTGTCGGTGCGCTGTTCTTCCTCGCGACGAGCGCCCTCGCCCTGCGGATGCCGCGCGAGACTCGGGCGGTCCGTCCCGCCTGACCCGGGCGAGCGAGCTAGCGCAGTTCTGCGCGACCGGAGAGGACGCCGCTGACCGTCGCGACGACCGCGAAGACGCCGCCGATGACCGGCAGGCCCATGTCCCACCACGCGATCGCGGCAGCGCCGAACACGGCGATCTCGATGATCGCCTTGCCGAACGGGTCGAGCCGGAAGACGGCCTTCGGCGACCGGAACAGCGCCCAGAGGATGATCGCGAACGCGGGGGCGACGATGCCGACGAGCAGCGCGGGCCACGGGAACGGCCAGGTCGTGAAGCCCCAGACCGCGAGGGTGACGAACGCGAACAGTTCGAGCAGGAACCGCAGAACGTCGTTGAACCCGATCTTCGGCAGGGCACGGGAGTCAGTCACCCGCCCACTCTACCGTTCCCCGAACATCACCTTTCCGGTCGAGAGCGGCCGGCGGAACGGTCACTCCCGACCGGAAGGGGAACGGATGCCGGCGGCTACTTGAAGATGATCGTCCGGGCCCCGTCGAGCAGCACCCGGTGCTCGGCGAACCAGGTCACCGCCTGAGTGAGGGTGCGGCTCTCCTCGTCCTGGCCGATCGCGACGAGCTCGGCCGGCGTGCGGGAGTGGTCCACCCGGACCACGTTCTGCTCGATGATTGGTCCCTCGTCGAGGTCGCTCGTCACGAAGTGAGCCGTCGCCCCGATCAGCTTGACCCCGCGCGCGTGGGCCTGCTTGTACGGGTTCGCACCCTTGAACCCGGGCAGGAACGAGTGGTGGATGTTGATGGCCCGGCCCTCGAGCACCGCGCACAGTTCAGGGGACAGGATCTGCATGTACCGCGCGAGAACGACGAGCTCGATGTCGTTGTCCTCGATCGCCTCGATCACCCGGGCTTCGAAGGCGGCCTTGCTCGCGGCATCCGTGATGGGGAGCGATTCGAACGGCACCCCGTAGAAGCCGACGAGGTCGCGCAGGGTGCCGTGGTTGCTCAGCACCAGCGGGATCTCGATCGGCACCTGGCCGCCCCGGTGCCGGAAGAGCAGGTCGTTCACGCAGTTGCCCGCCGTCGAGGCGAGCACGAGGGTGCGGAGCGGGCGGCCGACGACGTCGATCACCGACGTCATCGCGTAGCGCTCGGCGACGGGTGCGAGCGCCGCCGTGAGCTCCTCGCGTGAGGCGGGAGTCTCGATCTGGAGTCGCATGAAGAACCGGCCGGTGTCGGCGCTCGTGAACTGCTGGCTCTCGGTGATGTTGCCGTGAGCCTGCACGATGGCGCCGCTCACGGCGTGGACGATGCCCGGCTGGTCGACGCAGACGAGGGCGATGACCCAGTGGTGGTGTGCGGGCAGCGGAGTGGAACTAGTCATCCGTCTAGGCTATCGGCTGCCGTCAGGCTGTCGGTTAGGCTGGATGTGGCCGGCACAAGCGACAGGCCCCGGGCGCGCACGCTGCGCGCACACGATCCGGCTGGCGCCGGCCCGGCCCCGCGCGGGCTGCAGGCCCAGCCCTCTGTGAGCACACCCATGTCCCTGACTTCGCCGATCGAGCTGCCCCGCTTCGATCCCGCCAACACCGCCACCGCGCACTCCGACCGCCCCCGCACCGGCTCGGTCGCCTCGACGCCTCCTGCCCGCTTCCCGTGGATCGGGCTGCTCGCCCTCTCCGGTGCCGTGTTCCTCTCCGTCACCAGCGAGATGCTGCCGACCGGCCTGCTCCCGGAGATGAGCGGATCGCTCGGAGTGCCGCAGTCGCAGACCGGCCTGCTTGTGAGCTGGTTCGCGTTCACCGTCGTGCTCACGAGCACGCCGCTGGCCCTGCTCACGAAACGGCTGCCCCGGCACGGACTGATCGTGTTCGTGCTCCTCGTCTTCGCGCTCAGCAACGTGCTCACCGCGCTCGCCCCCAGCTACGAACTCGTCGTCGCCACCCGGGTGCTCGGCGGCCTCGCCCACGGCCTGTTCTGGGGCGTCGTCGGGGCGTACTCCGCCCACCTCGTGCCCAAGGAACAGATCGGCCGGGCGATCTCGATCACGATCTCCGGCGGCACCCTCGCCTTCGTCTTCGGCGTTCCGCTCGGGACGGCGGCCGGGCATGCGCTCGGCTGGCGGCTGTCCTTCGTGCTGCTCGCCGTGCTCATGCTCATCGGCGCGGCCCTCGTCTGGCGGTTCCTGCCGAAGGTCGAGCACTACGT
>NZ_JASJXJ010000026.1:0-30485 GCF_035018685.1 Cryobacterium sp. RTC2.1 | reverse complement strand
CTGGGGGACTGTTGCGTGTTTTTGGGGGCGGAACTCATTTGGTGGTGTCCTGTCCTGTGAGTGTCGGGGTTTCGGGGGCTGCATCGCTGCAGCAACTGGAGTCAGATTCCGTTGGTTCAACCGGCTCGCCGGTCGACGTCCGGCTTGGGTCCTGGGGTTTCGGTGCGGTGTGGCGGGTGGCGCGCCAGACGAAGTAGCCGATTCCGGCAACCAGCACGATCGCGACGGCCCAGCCGGGAAGCCAGCCGAGCGCCTTGGTCGCGACAGAGACACTGTGTTGCAGGTCGGCGCCGAACTGGGCGAGCCAGCCGCCTGAGGTCATGCCGGGTCCGACCGCGGCCTGGACATACGTGAGGATGGCCATCAGGATGAGCAGGACGGCGGAGGCGAAGCTGCCGACGGCGAGGCTACGGCTGAACCGACCCACACGCAGGGTGATCTGGCGTCCCTGAAGCCACTTGCTTGAGCCCCAGTCCCTGCGGTCCCAGATCAGCGCGAGAACAGCGAGGGGGGCGACCATTCCGGCCACGTAGGTGAGGCCCACGGCCAGGGCGGCGGGGAACGAAGCCGTTGCGCCGGAGAGGACCGCTACGCCGATCAGTACCGGAGCGCAGCATGAGCTGGCCGCTCCGGAGAACACGCCGAGTCCGTAGACCGAGGCGAGGCCATGGCCGGCCGGTACGCGGCGGGCGAGCATCGGAAGCTGCAGCTTCCAGCCGAACAGCATCGCAATGCCTCCGATCAGCATCGCCGTGGCGGCGATCGTGAAGACGATGGCGTGCTGGCCGGAGATCAGGCCGATCAGGGCTGTTGCTCCCAACCCGATCGGCACGATGATGGTCGCGACCCCGGCAGCGAAGACCAGGGTCGCTCCCACGATGCCGGAACGCCGACGCATGCCCGACGCCAAGTAGGCGGGCAACATCACCGACACGCAACAGGGCGCGAGCAGGGCAACCAGGCCGCCCAGGAAGGCGGCGAGCAGGGTGCCGCCGAACAGTAGATTTTCCATATATTCGTCGCCTTCACTCGGGCCGCGTCTTGCGCGGACATTCACCTATCCTCCTAAGGAGATTAGGTGATTGTGAAGCGATTGTCTAGCCGGCCTGCCGAAGCTGAAAGTCAGCTGGAGAAGCGACCCTCGTCCATGCTGTCGACGGCACACGGGGCATGCGCGGCGGGCGCAGGCGCAGGCGCGCTGCCGGAAGAAGAAAGGGACGCCGACAGGCTGGTTTCCGGCTCGGCGGGGCACAACGCGTGATCTGCGCTTGTGACGGCCGGCCAGCCGAGGGCCAGTCCGGGCGCGATCAGCAGGAGCGCGATCGCTACCGACACCGCACACACAGGGAAGCGGCCCACTGACTGGCGCGGGGGAAGGAGCCGGCGAACCCGGGCCGCAGCCCCAGGTCCTGCCGCTCCGAGTGCGACGGCCGGCACCGCGTGCGGGGGCACGGCAACGACGGCCAGGAGCGCCGCCGCGACCGTGAGCCGGTGAGTTCGTGCGGCAGCGACATCGTCGGCACGAAGTTCAACCAGGCGAGAAGTCTCCCGCGCAGCCAGCCGGAAAGGCGGGAGCCCGTGAAAGGCCTGCGACAGTGCCACGGAGAATGCCAGGGCGAGGTCATGCCGTTCAGTGAGGTGTGCGCGCTCATGGGCCAAAACCGCGATGAGCTCCTCGTCCGTCAAAGCGTGAAGCGCGGCCGTGGTGACTACAGTGCGCCGGTGGATTCCCGGCATGCAGTAGACCGCCGCTTCCGTGGAATCGAGGATGACGATATCGCGATCGAAATCCGGGCGACCAACCATGTCCAGAACTCGACGATGTGCATTGCGCTCCCGTGACATCCGGGCGCCCGTTGATGCCAGGCCCCAGAAGGATCGAGTGATGACGGCGCCGGCCAGCAGCGCCCCACCAATACCGACGGCGGCACCGGCCGGCGTCGAATACTGCTGTTGCAGCGCCATTGCACAAGCCTGGAGGTCGTCGATGATGCCCTGTCCGCCAAGGCCGGCGATGGGAATCGCGAAGGACAGGCCAGCGAGGGCCAGCGAGCCCACGACCGCGACCGTCAGGGCCTGCCAGGACGCGATAGCGAGCCGAGGCGCGCGATCGACCCAGTTCGCGCGCAACAGGAGCTGGGGGACGGCAAGGGAGAGCGCTATCGCGTACACGGTCAGGATGATTGCGACAATCATGACTCCGGCTCGTTGTCCTGTGCGGCGGAAAGCAAACGGCGGAGTTCGGCTGCTTCGTCGTCGGGCATTTCGTCGACGAAGCCCACGAGTGCTGCCGCCCGATCGTCGGCGAAGGACAGCGCCTCGCGGATGAGTCCGGACACATAATCGTCCCGGGTGGCCGCGGGACCATAGCGGAATGCGCGGCCGTCCCGTTCCTTGCTGAGCCAGCCCTTGCGATTGAGGATCTCGGTGACCGTCTGCACGGTGTTGTAGGCGAGCCCGCGATCGAGCCTGTCGAGGAGTTCCCGCACCAGGAGCGGGTTCTCGGCCTGCCAGACCTCGTTCATGATCGCGTTTTCCAGATCACCGAACTTTGCCATGGTCGAGCCCTTTCGAAAATTGGTGTCCCTCGCGAACCGACCGGAAATGGGAGTTCACGTCAATCGTAGTCACCTAAGGTGATTAGGCGGCCAGGAGCCGCGGAGTGCCATTGACGCTCCGCGGCCTGTCAGTGGGTCGGCTACAGGGTGGCGAGGATGTCCTGCATTTGTCTGATCTGCGCCGTCTGGTCGGCAATGATCTTCGTGGCCAATGCCTGTGCTTCCGGGTTCTGCCCGTCCTTGAGCTCGACGTCGGCCATGTCGATCGCGCCCTGATGGTGCTGGATCATCTGCTGGAGGAACAGTTTGTCCGCGGCCGGACCGGTCGCAGCGTCGAGCGCGGCCATGTCCCCATCGGTCATGGAGCCTGAGCTCATGTCCATTCCGGGCATGCTGGTGGCGGTCGCACCCCAGGCTGTGACCCAGGAGCTCATCATCGTGATCTCCGGCCCCTGGGCCGCCTTGATCTGCTCGGCGAGAGCGGTGACGCGTGGATCGACCCCGGTCTTGTCGAGCATGGTCTGGGCCATGGTGATCGCCTGCTGGTGGTGGTCGACCATCGGCATGGCGAACGAGACGTCGGCATCGTTGAACACCGCTGTCGATGCGGCGGGGGCGGAGGATGCGGATGCACTGGCGCCGCCGGCCGTGGTGGCACCGGCCGAACAGGCGGACAGGGCGATGGCTGCGGCTAGCGCGGTGGCGGTCAGGAGGGGAATGCGTAGGGAAATCAAGGGGAGTCCAATCTGTCAAACAAGGGTCGTGATTGTCGTCAGCGGAAGAAGATCCGGAGACGGCGAGTGTGCTCGCGGATGCAGCGAGACACGGAAATTGCTGGAATGGGGAGAGTCCGCCGCACCAGGTGGAGGCTCACAGCCGGTTATTGATCAGACGCGGCTAATCGACAGGGCCGTCAGCGAGGGCGGTCGTTGTGGAGGGAGGCGCAGCGGGAGAGTGGGTGCTGCGCGCACGGCGGAGCGGTCGGCAACGAGGGCAATTGCGTGCTGGGCTACAGGATTGGGGGAGTGCGCGATGAGTCCGGCGGCACACGCGGACCCTGTCATAAGGCAATCGGTGGAACACATGCCGAGACAAGTCGACGGCAGGTGCGACCTTCCAGATGCAGATGCCATGGAAATCGAGGCGGACGGCAGTTCGAAGTCCGACCCCCCTGCGCTGAGGACTGACATGTTCGAATGCGGGTCAGACATCGCGTGGGAATGCGGTGAGGCTTCGGATTCTGCCGCCATCCCTGCATGCATCGCTACCATTCCGAAAACGATGGCTGCAAGCGAGAGGATTCCGAGGAGCGAAAGACGCAGTTGCGCGGCGGCTGTGAACGCGCGACTGCACGGCTGAGCTTCCACCATGGCGTTCCCTTCCTTCCCGTGCCGTCCGGAGGCGGCAATGCTCACACTGTAGTCAACGGATGCTCCGCGCGGTCTGAGAGGGCCCACCTGATTCCGCGAAGAGACAGCCCGAGGTCACCATGGGGCTCATACCTATGGGGGGTATATGCTGATGATGTAGGCACCGAGAAAAACAGTGTCGAGTACCAGCAAATTCCTCGAGAGGATCGTTCATATGAGCCCATCGGCCGAGACCAGGATCATGCATGCGCATGCGGCAGCCACGACCACGACGAGGCAAGACGCCATGGGGCACGGCGGCGGCCATGGCACCATGACGATGAGCAGCATGATCCGGGATATGCGCAACCGGTTCCTGGTGGCCGCGATCCTCTCCGTTCCGATCACGCTTTTATCGCCGATCGGCCGCGAGGTCATCGGGTTCACTTTTCAGGCACCGTTCGGGCTCCGTGACGACATAACAGCGCTGATCCTTTCACTGCCGGTGATCTTCTACTCTGCATGGATCTTCTTCGACGGCGCCTACCGGGCATTGCGGGCGAGAACGCTCGACATGATGGTGCTTGTGGCCGTCGGCGTGGGATCGGGCTGGCTCTACAGCGTCGTGGTCACCCTCACCGGCGGCGGCGACGTCTTCTACGAGGCCGCCACCGTGCTGGCCAGTTTTGTGCTGCTGGGGCACTGGGTCGAAATGCGGGCACGGGGCGGCGCCAATGACGCCGTCCGCACCCTGCTCGAGCTGGCCCCCGCGCAGGCCTTCGTGATTCGCGAGGGCGAACCCGTTGAAATTCCCACCGCGGACATTGTTCCGGGCGACCTGATGCTCGTGCGCCCGGGATCCAAGGTCCCCACCGACGGCGTTGTCGAGTCCGGTGATTCCGATATCGATGAATCCATGGTCACCGGTGAGAGTCTTCCCGTGGCCAAGACGGCCGGCTCAACGGTGATCGGCGCCACCGTGAACACCACGGGCACCCTCCGGGTCCGGGCGACGAAGGTGGGCGCGGACACCGCACTCGCCCAGATCGTCGCGCTCGTGCAGGAGGCCCAGAATTCCAAGGCTCCCGGCCAGCGCCTGGCCGACCGGGCGGCGTTCTGGCTCGTGCTGGTCGCCCTGATCGGCGGAATCGCCACCCTCCTTGTCTGGCTGCTCTCGGGCGCAACCGGTCCCACGGCCATGCTGTTCGCGATCACCGTGGTCGTCATCACGTGCCCGGACGCGCTCGGGCTGGCGACCCCGACGGCGATCATGGTCGGGACCGGACTTGGCGCCAGGCGCGGCGTCTTGTTCAAGACCGCGACCGCGCTGGAAACAGCCGCACGGATCGACACCGTCGTGATGGACAAGACCGGCACCCTCACCCAGGGCAAGCCGGAAGTCACCGACTTCGTCGCAATCGGCATGGACGAAGACGAGCTGCTCGGACTCGTTGCCGCCGTGGAGCGCGAGTCGGAGCATCCGCTCGCCGCTGCGGTGGTCAGCTACGCTGCGGGACGGGGTGTGACCGTTGGCGACGCCGTCGGCTTCGAGAACGTACCCGGGCACGGGGCGGGGGCGACGGTGAGCGGGCACCACGTGCTCGTCGGCAACCGCAAATTGATGCTCGCTCGAGGCGTCGATATCCAGCCGGTGAGCGCGCGGCGTGAGGCCCTGGCGTCGACTGGACATACCGCTGTCCTGCTGGCCGTGGACGGCAACGTGGCCGGAGTAGTGGCTTTGGCGGATGCTGTGCGCCCGACCGCTGCGGCAGCCGTCGCGGCCATGCACGACGCGGGAATCCAGGTCGTCATGCTCACCGGAGACAACGAAGCCACCGCCGCACGCATCGCCTCCCAGCTCGGGATCGATACCGTGATCGCGGAGGTCCTGCCCGAAGACAAGTCGGCGAAGATCACGGAACTCCAGGCTGCAGGCAAGAGGGTTGCCATGGTCGGCGACGGTGTCAATGACGCCCCGGCGCTGGCGCAGGCAGATCTCGGGATCGCGATCGGTGCCGGCACCGACGTCGCCATTGAGACGGCGGATGTCGTGTTGATGCGGTCCGATCCGTTGGACGTCCCCGTCGCGCTGCGGATCGGGAAGGGAACCGGTCGGAAGATGCGGCAGAACCTCGGCTGGGCGATCGGATACAACGCCATCGCCCTGCCGATCGCGGCCGGCGTCTTCTTCCCCGCATTCGGAATCCGGCTCAGCCCCGAGATCGCGGCGATCTCGATGTCCGGCTCCAGCGTGATCGTCGCCGTCAACGCGCTGATGCTCAAGCGCCTACGCCTGCCGCGGCCTGCAGGGAATCCCTGAGGATGAACCATCCCATCACCAGGACTTGGCTCCAACCATGAGGCCGGATAGCCGGACAACATCCCAACGCTCGCCTTCCAGCAAGTAAGCCCCCGAGTCAATCCTCCATACAGTCTCCACACGCTCGCCAACGGTCCTGCATACGGGGCGCGCAGAGTGGACACCCTCAACGAAATCGTCAGAGGAGAAGCAAAATGCGCATGAACGCACTCGTCGTAACGGCGATCGCTGGAGCTGTCGCGACAATCGTCGGCCTGACTGGGCTGTCCGTCGGTGTCGTCACCGCCACGAACGGGAGCGCGCCAGTCTTTGGTAACTCGGCCGGATCGTCGTGCGTGCAGCCGCCACTAGCGGGATCCATTGTGAATGTGTCGCTGCGGAGCATGGGCGGCCCCATGATGGGCAACAACTCGAGGATGGGCGCTGACAACGGGATGACGGGTAAGAGTACGGGGAATCGAACGATGCCACGCGGGACCATGAGTCTCAGCATCGATCGATCCCGTGTCGGCTCAGGAGTCGTTTCCTTCCTGGCCACTAATGAGGGCAGCATCCGCCACGAACTGGTCATCCTTCCGCTGACGGATTCGCAGGTCGCGGGCAGCAGGCCGACCTCCAGCGAAAATAAAGTCGACGAGACCGAGAGTCTCGGCGAGGCCTCCGCAACGTGCAACGCCGGTGAAGGCTCCGGAATCGCTCCCGGGAGCGCCGGCTGGGTGACGCTCAACCTGGCGCCGGGACGATACGAGATCGTCTGCAACCTGCCAGGCCACTATGCCGCGGGGATGTACCAGGAACTGATCGTGTTCTGACTCGACGAACACGCGAATTCTTGAGCTATCGAAACAGAACAGAGCAAGGGAGAAAAATATGATGTGGGGAAACGGGTCTTACATGGCGTGGGGATGGCCCTTCGGGTTGTTGGTCGTCGTCGGCATCGTGCTGTTGGCCATTTGGGCGGTCCGATCCTTTGGCGGTTCGGTACAGCACCACGATCAGCGGGCGGCAACGTCGCGCGATGAAGGGGCCGTGCAGCCGAGCAAGGCTCGCCAGATTCTGGACGAGCGCTTCGCAGCCGGCGATCTGAGCGCCGATCAATATCGAGAACAGCTGAAAGTGCTTGGCATTCCATCGTCCGGTGCCGACGGCGGCGATGGAAAGCGCTAGACAAGGATCAGGAATCTTAGGGACCGTTCGTAATCTGACAAGATCATTGATGTAATCCGATACCCCCCGGGGTATACTGGTACTTCCGTTTCATCAATGAAGGAGAAACCCATGTGTAGTCCCGTCCGCTGCGACCGTTGCAACAAGATCACCTGGGCTGGATGCGGCGAGCATGTGGCCAGCGTGATGGCCGATGTTCCGCCCGCCCAACGCTGCACCTGCAACTAACCAGCACCGTCCCGTCTTCGCGAGGGGTTTCGAACGAGTGTTGACGAGCAGGGAGGCACTCATCGTCTCCGCACTCAGGCTTCAGAGCGAGACACATCAGCGACTGGTTGCCGTCTCCGGTGGCCAGTCGCTCTGCACTCTTTCGCGCGGCGCTGACCGCTTGCAGAGCCTGAAGTATTTCGAAGGAATGGCTGCGGCCCTTGCCGAGGTGCGTCGGGCAATCCGTCTCCTTTCGTATTCTCCCGACGAGGATACCCACGAGGCGCTTCGCGACATCCGCGATCGACGGGCCACCCAGTCCGGTGCGCCGGGTCGCACCGGTTGGGCGTGGGCGGACTACCTTGCTGGCGGGGTCGACGCGGTAGAGCGCCTGCTCGCCGAGTATCCCTGGCTAGCGCACGGAAGGCGCGGTTGCCCCGCCGACGCGACCCGCGCATCTGGTGACAGTCAGTCGTGATGTTTGGCGAGTCGGTACATCGTCCAGTTCAGGCCGAGGAAGCGGATGAACTGCAGGACGGGGTTGCTTCGTCGTCGCAATTCGCCCGTCCCGGGCAGCGGCGCTGCATCGATTCGTGCCTGTGCGTCGTCCACGCTGATCTCCCTTGGTCGGTGAAGCAGGTTATTCGGGGATGAGGTACCAAAGCGGGTAGGCCTTGGCCTTGTAGATGAACAGGGTGTGCAGCATCCGCTTTACCCAGTGCGCGGCGAGCCCGATGTCGCCGGTTGTCTCCTTGGGATCTCGGCCGGCCGTGTTCGGGTGCCGGGAGTAGTCCGGCACGATGGGTGACATCGACATGGCCGCCGCGGTGCCGGAGAGCATTCCCGTTCCCGTCGAGGCGATGCAGGCTGCCGCCATGTCGCCCATCGACGCCGTGTGGGTCGGCTCGGTGGAGCCGCTCAGGACCATGTCGGAAATGGTCATCGCCACGGCCTTTCCCATGGAGCCTGAGGGCATGCCCGTGCGTGGCGGCGCCGGGGCGACCAGGACGCCGTCGGGGGTCGCATAGGGGCGGGAAATCGCGTGCGGCGGGGCAAACGCGATCCCGATCCCGAACACGTTGTGGTGCAACGGGGTCTGGTATGTCTTGGGCCAGTCCTGCGCCGTCCACTGGTCGAAGGGTTTGGCTTCGTAGTTCGCGTCTACCCGCATGAACCCGCTGGGAGCGAAGATCGAACCCGTGATATCGGCTCCATCCCTATCGAAGGCCTCAAGGCCCACGCCACGGAACGGTGGGAGAAGCATGGCGAAATCGAACGGCTGGGTGTTCTCCGTGCCGTCGATCTGCCGGTAGTGGATCAGGCCGGGTTCGATCTCGGTGACCGCGGCCTGGGTGATCGCCTTCATCGCCCGTTCGCGGAAGAGCGACTCCATCCAGGCCTCGCTCGTGATCCTGCGGTCGCCCTGGCTGAAGGTCATTCCGCCGACGCCGAAATCGCCCAGCTCATGCTCGTTGGTCAGGTAGATGACCTCTGCCCGTTCCCGGACCCCTGCCGCGCGGAGCTCATGTTCGACATTGAAGGCATACTCGAACGCCGCACCCTCGCAGGTGCAGGTCCCATGGCCCACTCCGATCACCAGGGTCTGCCGGCGACCGGTCTTCAACGTTCCGATGACCGCAGCCAGGCGTTTAGCTGCCTCGACGGCGTGGCTGGGCGTGCAGACCGACACGGTGTGACCGGCGTCCGGACCGAGGCCCGGAGTTGCCTCGAAGTTCAGGCGGGGGCCTGTCGCATTGATGAGGTAGTCGTAACGGATGCGTTCCGTCTGGCCGGCCCGCTTCGGGTCCGTGTACACCACATCCACGGCTCCGCGGGGGCTGACGGCATCCCCGTCCGGTCGCAGTGCGACGGCCCGGGCCTGGCGGAAGACGATTCTCTTCCGCCGGTAGATCGGCGCGAGCGGGAACACCACCTTGTCGGGGCGCATCTTGCCGACACCGACCCAGATGTTCGAGGGGATCCAGTTCCAGTTCGAGTTCGGTGACACCACGACCACTTCGTGCTTCCTGCCCAGTCTCCGCTTGAGGAACAGCGCAGCGGTGTGGCCGGAAACCCCGGCTCCCAGAATGACGACTCGTGCCATGTCAGACCCTCTCAATCCCAGCCTCGATGCTGTTGATCTGAACCATACTCCTATACCTAAGGGGGTATCGCTTATATCTAATGGGGTATTGCTTTCGCGCTGTCGGTCCATCGCAGGGAGGGAAGAGGGGCGCCCACGGTCTATGGACGCCCCTCCACCGTCTGTTCGTGTCAGCCGCCGAAGGCGGACAGGTGGTGCTGCGAGGCGGTGAGCAGGTGCTCGTAAACGGCCAGAACGTCGGGAGCGGTGACTCCGGCCGAAGCCGCCGTCAGGTCGGCGATGTCGGTCGTCTCGACCGTGCGGGCCGTTTCCCTGGCCGCGTCCACGCTCGCTGAGCCCTGGGAAAGCAGGGTGTCGTAGAGCTTTTGGCTGGCGTCGGTCGGGAACCTTCCGACCTCGAGGCCGATGGTCGGGTCGGTGATGCTGTAGCGCTCCAGAAGAGTGCGAACGGCATCCAGGTGCATCGTCTCAGACCGGGCGATCCGGCTGAAGACCGCCACGTCATACTTCTCGGCGAAGGCGACATACAGGTCATGGGCTACCTTCTCCTCGGCCGCCAGCGCAGTGAGGCTGGCCTTTTGCTCATCGTTCATCGTGCCGCTGGCCACGTCGGCGAGGCCGGCGCCCATGCCCATACCCTTGCTGGTGTCGCCCTGCATGCCGGCACGGTTTCCTGCGCCCATGCCTGCGCCCATCTCGGAGGCGGAGCCCATGCCGTCGCCCATGCGGTTCATGTGCTCAGTTTGGGCGTATGGCTGGATGCTGGATGCTGTTGGTCCGGTACCCTGCGGATCCCCGCCGCGGTTCATGGCGGCGATGCTCGGTGTGGCGATGAGGGCGGTGATGACGACTCCGCTGGCGATCGCCGTGGTGATGATGATTCCCTTGCGCATGATGTGCTCCTTCAGATTGTGGGTTGTTGCTACCTACAAACTCCCTCCCCGCGGTGCAGGGGGTCTGCCGGGTGTGTGGAGATCGCGTGGAGAACTGAAGGCGCCGCCACCGCGGACGGGGGCGGCGGATAGGGTGAAGTTATGCCAACAGTGCTGGTCGTCGAGGACGAACGTGACATCCGGGACGTGCTCCGTCGGTATCTGGAACGGGCTGGATTCTCGGTGCTGACGACCGCGTCGGGAGCGGAGGCGCTGCGTCTGCTCGACTCGGCAGACCTCGTACTCCTCGACCTCGGCCTTCCCGACATCGATGGCACCGAGATCCTCCGCGAGGCCCACGGAATGCAGAACCTTCCCGTGATCGTGCTGACGGCCCGCAGCAGCACGGACGACCGGATTCACGGCCTCGAGCTGGGCGCCGATGACTACGTGACCAAGCCGTTCAGTCCCGCCGAGGTGGTGCTTCGGGTGCAGGCCGTGCTCCACCGATACAGCGGACTGCCCGGGGAGGCCGGCCCTGTCGCCTACGGCAACGGGCGGCTCCGCATCGATGAGGCCTCGCACAAAGCGTGGCTGGACGAAGCCCTCCTCGATCTGACCCCTACCGAATGGGGGCTTCTGGCCGCGGTCGCGGCCGCGCCCGGGCGGGCGTACTCGCGTTACGAGCTGGTCAACCGGGTGCGCGGCTACGAGTATGCCGGCTACGAGCGCACCATCGACTCCCACATCAAGAACCTCCGGCGCAAGCTCGGGGCCTCGGGAGCGGAAGTTTTGGAGACGGTTCTCGGCGTCGGTTACCGGCTTGCTCTCCGGCGGGACGATGCGTCATGACGACCCGTGGTCTTGGGCTCGGCCCACTCGGACGTCGGTTCCTGCTCGCGTTCATCCTGGTCGCGGTCTCGTCGGTGGCCGTGCTCACCGGCGCGGCCCTGGTGGGTGTGGATCGCGGAGTGCAGGTTTCGCAGCAGGCCGACCGCGAACGGGTTGTTGCGGCCGCCGCGGCGGCGGCTGCCGACGCCTACCGTTCTGGTGGTGGTTGGGAACAGGCCGATCTGGGCCGCGTCTTCGCGATCGGCGAGGCGGCGTCGGCCCGACTCGCCATTCTCGACGTGAACGGTACCACCCTTCAATCCAGTGCTGACAACAGCGGAAGTGCCAACAATCAGGGAATGGGCCAGGGTATGGGCCAGGGAATGGGGCAGGGCTCCGGGATGGGCCAGACGGTGGTGTCGGCGCCGATCGTGAGCGAGGGTAGCCAGATCGGCACCGTTCGAATGAACTTCGGCACCATGGTTGCGACGCAGGTCGTCGACGTGGCCTGGCCCTGGATCGCCGTGGCCGCCATCGTGGCACTTGTCATGGCACTCGGCGCGAGCTTCCTGGTCACGCGGCTCCTCGTTCGGCCCATCCAGGCGATCACGGGGGCCGCACGGTCGTTCACGGCCGGCGATCGGAACTCCCGTGCCACGGGTCCCGGCCCGGGGGAGCTCGGCGAGCTGGCCGTCGCCTTCAACGGCATGGCGGATGCCGTGGTTCGGTCCGATCGCGACCGGCGCAACCTCACGGCCGATGTGGCCCACGAACTGAGAACCCCGCTGGCGGCGTTGCAGGCCGGACTGGAGGAGTTGCGCGACGGACTCGTGCAGCCCACGCCGGAGGGCCTCGCCGGCCTGCACGACCAGTCGCTGCGCCTGGGCCGGGTGGTGACCGATCTGGCCGAATTGTCGGCGGTGGAAACCGCTGGACTCTCCCTGCACCTCGCATCCGTCGACCTGGCGCAGGTCGCCCGGAACGAATGTGCCCTCCGGGAACCCCAACTGCGCGCTGCCGAGCTCACCCTGACACTCGAGCCCGGGGGACCCGCATTCGTGCGGGCGGATGCCGACCGCCTGCACCAGGCCATCGGCAATCTCCTCGCCAATGCAGCCCGATATTGCCGGCCGGGTGACAGAGTGACCGTCACGATCTCCGTCGACCACGGACAGGCGGTGCTCTCGGTCGCCGATACCGGGCCGGGCATCCCGCCGGAAGAACTCCCACACATCTTCGACCGCTTGTGGCGGGGCAGTGCGGCGGAACAGGTCGCCGGTTCGGGCATCGGGCTCGCTGTCGCGCGCGAAATCGTCAGCAGCCACGGCGGGACTATCCAGGCGACGTCCGCACCAGGTGAGGGAACCAGAATCACTATCCGGCTGCCCGCCACGGGCTAGGGCCGGCGAGTTCGAACCATGCGCCGTTGGCAGGTCAGGCCGTCGTTTGCCGCGCGGAGATGCTCGCGCGCACCGCATCCATGTCCAAAGCCTGCACGCCGGCGATCACCTCGTCGAGGGACGAGGCGTTGAGCGCTCCGGGCTGGGAGAAGACGAGGATCTTGTCCCGGAATGCCATCAGGGTGGGAATGGAGCGGATGCCGGCCGCGGCAGCCAGGCCCTGTTCTGCCTCAGTGTCGACCTTCGCGAAGATGATCTCGGGGTGCTTCTCCGACGCGGCCGCGAAAGTTGGCGCGAACATGCGGCACGGGCCGCACCAGCCGGCCCAGAAGTCCACCAGCACGACGCTGTTGTCGGTGATGGTCTCGTCGAAAGTCTTTTCGGTGATGTCAGTGGTAACCATGGTCCGATAATCTACCCCCTAGGGTATTTCCTGCAAGGTAGCCATGCGCTCGACATGTCTGTGCCCGGACGTGCCCTCTCTTGCGAACAAATACCCCCGGGGGTATTGTGATGCGATAGAGCCGATCCGCATCGAGACCTGGAGGACCACGGACCATGGACGTCATCGTCATCGAAACCCCGCAACTGGGAGATCGCAGCTACCTGGTGCATGACGGCGTCGTGGCGCTTGTCATCGACCCGCAACGCGACACCGACCGAGTGGAGGCCGCTGCCCTCGAAGCGGGGGTCACGATCACCCACGTTGCCGAGACCCATCTGCACAATGACTATGTGACCGGTGGGTACGATCTTGCCCAGGCGCACGGCGCCAAGTACCTGGTCAACGCGGCCGACCCCGTTTTGTTTGAACGAGAACCGGTCACGGACGGCCAGATCATCCAGATCGGCGCCTTCAGCGTCGCCGTCGTCGCCACCCCGGGGCATACGCACACCCACGTTTCCTACATCGTCAGCGATGGCACTACTGACGCCGTCTTCTCCGGTGGAAGCCTGTTGTACGGTTCCGTCGGACGTACCGACCTGGTTGCCGCCATCGACACCGTCGGACTCACCCATGACCAGTACGCGTCCGTGCGCAAGCTCGTGCACGAAGCCCAGCACGACGCGGGGCTCTTCCCGACACACGGGTTCGGCTCGTTCTGCTCCAGCGGCCCCGCCACCGGATCCGGCTCATCCACCATCGGCGAGCAGATCACGACCAACCACGCCCTGATCGACGCCGATGAGGAGCACTTCGTCGCCACGTTGATCGCCAACCTCACCGCGTACCCGTCGTATTACGCGCACATGGCACCGGCCAACATGCAGGGTCCCGGTCCGGCTGACCTCGAGGTGCCCGAGTCTCTGGATGCCGCAGAGCTCGCCCGCAGGCTCGCCGACGGTGAATGGGTCGTCGACCTGCGTAATCGCGTCGCGTTCTCCAGTGGCCACCTGCAGGGGGCCGTGAGCTTCGAGTATGGCAATGGTTCCAACTTCACGACCTATCTCGGTTGGGTTCTGCCCTGGGACGAGAAACTCACCCTCGTCGGCACACACGCCGACGTCGAAGACGCAATCCGTGACCTGTCGCGGATCGGCATCGATTCCCCGGATGCCGCCATCGGCACCGAGCCGCACGCGCTCGCCCCGGATGCCCCGGTTGATTCCTATCCCCGCGTCGGCTGGGCGGAACTCGCGCGCGACCACGCCGCAGGCGACGTGCTTCTGGACGCGCGACGCACCGACGAGTTCGCCGACGGGCACCTGATCGGCGCGGTCAACGTGCCACTGCACGAGATCCTTTCCCGGATGGACGAGATCCCGGCGGGCACCATCTGGGTGCACTGCGGATCGGGTTACCGTGCCGGCGTTGCCGCGAGTTTGCTTCAGCGTGCGGGCCGGGACATCGTGCACGTGGACGCCTCCTTCGCCGATGTCGAATCGGCCGGCATGCCGATGGCTGAGAAGGCCGTCTAGCACCGTGACCGTGCTCCGAACGGCAGGACACTCGGCCGAGAGGCGAAGCCTTCCAGGCTTGTCGATACTCCCTGGAAGATGTTCCCAATCGGAGTGCTTTTCGGGTTGGGGTTGGATACGGCTGCGTCAATCAGCCTGCTCGTCGTCGCCGGGGTGCTCACGCCCGACCTGCCGTGGTACGCGGCATTGGCTCTCCCCGTCGTTTTCATGGCCGGAATGGCGTTGTTCTACAGCGCCGACGGAATCCTGATGAATCGTGTCTACCAGTGCGCGTCCACGGACCCGCTTCGGAAGGTGTATCACAACCTCATCGTGACCGGGGTATCCGTATTCGTCGCATTCTTCGTTGGGGGAATGGGCCTGTTATCCCTCTTCACCGATCTCGGCATCGGCTGGGGAACTCTTGACCTCATTGCGACCATCGGCCCCGACGCCGTGGGCCCAATCCTGGTCGGCGGCTTCACGCTCGTCCTGCTCTCCGCGGTTTTGTGGTCGAGATACCGTACCGACACCTCACTAGAAAGGCGCCTTTAATGGAACTCACTCCCCAGCAGGTATTCACCCGACGTGGCGAGGCCCAGATCATCGACGTTCGAGAAAGCGATGAACTGGTTGACGGGATGATCTCCGGCGCGCAGCACATCCCGCTGGGTGCGATTCGTGGCAGCCACGCGACCCTGGACCCGACCCCTCCCGTCATCATTGTGTGTCGGAGTGGGCGTCGGAGCGCTGTCGCCGCCGAGCATCTGACCGAGGCCGGTTTTGACGCGCACACTATGCCGGGAGGCATGCTCGAATGGGCGGCTGCCGGCCTCCCACTGGTTATGCCCCAGCTTCCGTGATCGTCATTGCCCTCGTCCTGGGCGTGATCGTCGGGGCGCTGCTAGGCCTGGTCGGCGGGGGCGGGTCGATACTCGCGGTCCCCGCCCTTGTCTACGGGCTAGGCCTGCCCCTCGCCGAGGCCATTCCGAGCTCCCTGATCGTAGTCGGAGCAGCCTCCGCCGTTGCCGTGCTCCCACGGCTTCGCCGCGGCGTGCATTGGCGCCTCGCCTTCATCATCGGCGTGGCCGGAGTGGCCACCGCCTACCTGGGCACGACGGTCAACCGGATGCTCGACCAGCGCGTGCTTCTCGGCGCCTTCTCGGTGATCATGGTGATCGCCGGCGTGAGAATGTTCCTCCCAACCCGGTCGGCCGGTGGCCCCTGTGCTCTTCCCGGGGGACGTGTCAACTGGCGCAGTTGCCTGCCCAGGGCTCTTGCCGCCGGTGCCGTGGTCGGATTTCTCACCGGACTGCTCGGCGTCGGCGGGGGATTCCTCATCGTGCCGGCACTCACGCTGGTCCTCGGCCTGCCGATGGGCGTGACGGTGGGCACCTCGCTGGTCATCATCGTCATTAATTCCGTCGCCGGATTTGCAGCGCACCTCGACGAGGTCCAGATCGACTGGGCGGTCACTGGCGCGTTCGCCGCGTCTGCCATGGGTTCATCCCTGGTAGCGGGCCGGCTCGGACGAGGCCTGTCCGACACTGTCCTCAAGCGGGGGTTCGCTGTCCTGGTTCTCGGTGTCGCGGCCTATGTAGCGATCACGGCACTGATCGGCTGAACGCACGTCAGCCGCACGTGCCTAGGACAACGCCAGGAAGAGCTTCTCGAGTTCTTCCACCCGGAGCGGCGTCCTTGCCGAGTCGGTGTTTGTTTCGCTGAGGCATTCTTTCATCGCCGTTGAGATGATCGTGAACCCAGCACGGTCGATCGCGCTGGATACCGCTGCGAGCTGCGTGACAACCGTTCGGCAATCCGCGCCTGACTCAACAGCGGCAATGACGGCGGCCAACTGCCCTTGGGCGCGTTTGAGCCTGTTGACGGTCTTGCGTAGGTCGTCGGATGTGGTCGGTGCGGGGGAGGCGGCGACCGGTTCGTCGCGGCGAGACGCTGAAGGGATCTGCAGGTTTGGCGCAGATTCTGGGGATGATGCCATTCGGTGCTCCTGTGCTGGCGCGAGGTGTCCATGTGCTCGGGTGAGGTTGACCCTCAAAAGAATACCCCGTACCGTATAAAAATACCCCTATGGGTATATACGCTTTCGCGGATATCCCTTCCTATGTGTGATGAGGCCAGCTATGCAGAACGGACGAACTGTCGGAGTCGACTCAGAGCGAGGGATGGCGAGACGGCTGGTGGATTCCATCCTGAATGCGGGCGCATCCCTCCGGCGATGGCCGGCCCGCCGCTGGTGGATCGCGCTCGCTGCTGCGGTCGGCACCTACCTGGTCATCGCGATTCCGACCGACTTGATCGACACGCCGTTCTTCGCACGCGCAGTCGCCCCGACGTCCTGGTCCTGGCCGGTGCTCGCCGCGAGCGCGATACTCGCCGGGCTCGTGTCCGCCACATACGTCGCGTACCCGGAGGGTGCAGCGCCCCGTCGCGCAGAGGGACGACTCGGTATGGCCGGATGGATGATCACCTTCTTCGCGGTCGGTTGCCCCGTATGCAACAAGATCGTTCGCCTCGCCCTCGGTGCAAGCGGAGCGCTGCAGTTCTTCGAGCCGGTGCAGCCGTACCTGGCCGGGGCATCCATCCTTCTGCTGGGCTGGGCGTTGCATGCCCGCCTCACTCGGGAGAGCTCATGCACTTTGGCGTCTGCTGCGCCGAGTCCCATCGTTGTACCGAGCCGGGAGGCATTGACCAGATGAGAATTCCGGGCATGATTCGTGAACTGCGGTCCTGGCCGACACGTCATCGGCTGATCATCGTTACCGTCGCCGCGATGGCCCTGACCGGACTGACGCTCGCATCCGGAACCGTCGCGATCGTTCGCGGGTCCCTGGTGTTCCCCGGTCCCTGGTGGGCGGATGCGGTCACGGTAGGGGGTGCTTGCCTGATCGGTCTGGTCGTGGCCAGCTACGTCGATGCACCGATCGGTGCGGATGCCACCCTGTGTGATCTTCGCTGGCCGGCGCTCGGCCTGATCTCGCTCTATCTGTCGACCGATCTGCGCACTGCAGTGCCTCTGCTCGAGCCGAGCATTCGTCCTGTCGTCGGCGTCGCGGCGATCGCGTTGTTGGTGTGGGCATTGCTGGCACGGCTGAATAGCGAATACAAGGCAACGCGTAGCCAGCGTCGGTCAGGTACGTCAGGCGACATCGACGGCACCGAAGACGGCGAAGTATGCACGACGTGCCGCCCGTTGTTCCCGAGAGTCGGCGGCCGTCCGTGACGGAGGTCGGGACAGCCTACGACACGGAGCCTGACGGTGGCGGGCGCGGTCAAGCAGTGACCGGTGCCGGGCTCCTCCTGCACGTCAGCGGCGCCGATGCGCCACTGATCCAGGCCGGCATCCGATCCGCGCTCAATGCCAGCGCCCAACTCCCGACGCTCACGATCGAGATCGTGGTCCAGGGGTCGGTCGTGTTGTTCCTGCGCGCGCGATCGGACCTGGAAAACGCCCTGACCGAGCTCGCTGCAACGCCCGTGCGGGTGCTGTCCTGCCAGAACAGCATGCGGTCCGTCGGGCTGGACGCCGCTGATTTGCTGCCGAGTGTGTCAGTCGTCCCTGCGGCTGTCGCCCATCTGACCGCTCGGCAGTTCGAGGGCTGGGCTTACATCCGCGTGTGAGCCGGACGGGGCATCCGTCGCGGTCAGGCCGTCGGCCGGGGGCTCCTCCGGATTCCGGTAGATCGACAGTTCCGGTCCGGGGTGGCGCCGGGTTTGGACGATGATGAGGACGATCCCGGCGATGGCGGCGAGGAGCGCGATGTCCACGTTGATCTTGAGGCCGAAGAGGAAATACTCGGTCGGGTCCAGGCGGAGCGACTCGAGGAACGCCCGTCCGGCGCCGTACCAGAGCAGGTAGAAGCCGAGGGCCTTGCCCCAGCGGAGGTTGAACCGGCGCTCGAGCACGAAGATGATCAGCACGACACCGATCGCGTTCCAGATCATTTCGTAGAGGAAGAGCGGCTGGAAGAGCGTCCCGGCCGGCAGCCCCGTGGGGAAGGCCGCGTTCGTCGACTCGATCTCGAGTCCCCAGGGGAGGGTCGTCGGGCCACCATAGAGCTCGTGGTTGAAGTAGTTCCCGAAGCGGCCGAACGCCTGCGCGAGGAGCAGGCCGGGGGCGAGGGCGTCAGCGAACGAGAAGAATCTGATGCCGGCCCGACGGCAGCCGATATAAGCTCCGATGCTGCCGAAGAGGATCGAACCGAAGATCGCGAGTCCGCCCTCCCAGACGAACAGCACCTTCCAGAGATCCGCGCCGGGGAAGAAATAATCGGTCGGATGAGTGACGACGTGGTACAGGCGACCGCCGACGATTCCGATCGGGACCGTCCACGTGGCGATGTCCATCACCATGCCCGGCTTGCCGCCACGAGCCGTCAACCGCGCCGAGGACAACCAGACGGCGATGACGATGCCGGTCAGGATGCAGAGCGCATAGAAGTGAACACGCAGGGGTCCCAGATCGAAAAAACTGATGGATGGGCTCGGAATGCTGGTGTGAAGCACCGTGTTCACCTTTCGATCGTCGGTCTCGGCGCAGCTGGCGGACGAAGGTCTCCCAGAGGTTCCGGAGGGGTCCGATGTCTCGAACCGCCCAAAGCTTATTCGGGTCCGCTGGGTGCCCCGCACCAGTGCAGCCGCATAGGCGGATGCTGGGAAGGTTCTCATAGAGGGGCGACCCGTGAGGGAGCGGTGCACCCAATGGAGCGATCCCCGAACGCTACGATCGAAACGTGAGGCCCGTCCCGAATTCGGTTACTCCGTCGTGGGTCGCCCGAATCGTCGTGGTCACGGCGCTCGTCGGTGTCGGGGCAGGTTTGGGCGGGCTCGCGGTGAGCGTCCTCCTTCGAGCGATTCAACACCTCGCCTACGGCTACTCCGAAGGTACCTATCTCGACGGGCTGGCCAGGTCCGCACCGCAGACGCGCGTGATCGCCTTGTGCGTTGCGGGCGTGATCGGTGCCGTCGGCTGGTGGGCCGTGCGTCGCTGGGGGCGACCCATCGTCCCGGTGAACCGAAGCGTTGCCGGCGAGCGGATGCCCGTGCTCGCGACCCTGGTGAACTCGGCCTTGCAGATCGTGATCGTCGGGTTGGGCGCGTCGATCGGCCGCGAGATGGCCCCCCGCGAGCTGGGCGCACTGGCGGCGGGCTGGCTCAGCGAGAAGGCAGGCGTCACTGCCCGCGAACGTCGTGTTCTGGTCGCGTGCGGCGCCGGGGCAGGGCTCGCCGCGGTCTATAACGTGCCGCTCGGGGGTGCGCTCTTCACCGTCGAGATCCTGCTCGCCGAGCTGACTCTGGCCACGGTGCTGCCGGCCCTCGCCACGTCCGCGATCGCGACACTGGTCGCGCAAATCGTTGTGCCCACGACCCCGCTGTACTCCGTGCCGCAGTTCACTCAGACCCCATCGCTCCTGGTCTGGTCTCTTCTTGCCGGACCCGTGATCGGGTTCGCTGCGGTCGGTTTCGTGCGACTGGCCGCCGGGGCCGAGAAACGGCGTCCGCAGGGCTGGCTGATTCTGGTCGTCATGCCGCTGGTGTTCTCGGCCATTGGACTACTGTCGCTCCTACTTCCAGAAATTCTCGGCAATGGACGTTCACTCGGCCAGACCGCGTTCGACGCCGTCGTGCCGATCGGGCTGGTGGCGGTGCTCCTCGTTGCCAAGGTAGGAGTCACGATCGCCACGATCGGCAGCGGTGCCGCCGGAGGAACTCTGACGCCCTCGCTCGCGATCGGTGCCGCGTTCGGCATCGTGACCGGAGGGCTCTGGGGCACGTTGTGGCCCGGTACTCCGGTGGCGGCCTTCGCTCTGGTGGGCGCGGCCGCATTCCTCGGCGCTGCCATGCGCGCACCCCTGACAGCTCTGGTCCTGGTGCTCGAATTCACCGGGCAGGGACCGGCACTGCTGATCCCCATGACGCTTGCGGTTGCGGGTGCTGTCGTCGTGGAATACCTCCTCGGGCGGAGACGGTTCCTCGGCATTGACTAACGCGGATCATGTGCTGATGGAGTCCGGTCAGTGGCTCGCGGCAGTCAGGAGTGTACGCACTTCGGCGAGGGTCGGTACACGGCCGGAGACGACGACTTTCTCGTTGATGACGAGGGCAGGGGTGCTCATCACGCCATATCCGAGGATAGCGGTGTAGTCCTCGACTTTTTCGATGCTGGCCTCGAGGCCGAGTTCGGCGACGGCGGTGGTGGCAGCCTTGGTGAGGTTGACGCAATTGCGGCAGCCGGGGCCGAGGATCTTGATGTTCATGAGGGGATTCCTTTCGGGTGCGGTGATCAAGCCAGGATGGCGTTGAAGAGGTAGCCGACGGCGACGATACCGAGGCCGGTGGTCGTGATGAAGATCGCGAGGAGCTGGGGCTTGAGCACCCGGCGGAGCAGGATCATCTCTGGCAGGGACAGTGCGACGACGGCCATCATGAACGCGAGCAGGGTGCCCATCGGCAGGCCCTTGTCGTAGAGGGCTGCGACCAAGGGCATTACCCCGGCGGCGTTGGAGTAGAGCGGGACGCCGATGAGAACGGCGATCAGCACGCCGAAGGGGTTGCCAGGGCCGGCGTAGGTGGCGAAGAAGTCGGTCGGTGCCCAACCGTGAATCAGGGCTCCGAGACCGATGCCGACGAGGAGGTAGACCCAGATCTTTGCGATCAGGCTCCTGACCTCTTCGACACCCATCTGCATCCGCTGCCCAAAGGTCAGGCCGAGGGAGGGATCAATGATCTGGCCGCCGAGCTTTACATCGAAGACGAAGGGTTCGACCCAGCGTTCGACGTGCAGGCGACCCAGGATGTAACCGGACACGACTGCGATGGTCAGACCGGAGACTACGTAGAGGGCGGTGATCTGCCACCCGAAAAGGGTCAAGAGCAGGCCGATGGCGATCTCGTTTACGAGGGGGCTCGCGATCAGGAAGCTCGTCGTGACGCCGATCGGTACGCCCGCAGCGACGAAGCCTATGAAGGCGGGCACGGCGCTGCAAGAGCAGAACGGGGTGATGACGCCCAGGGCCGCCGCGAGGAGGTTCCCGACGCCCTCGCGTTTGCCGCCGAGGAAGGCCCGCGTGCGCTCCACGCTCATGAAGGAGCGGAGCACGGTGGAGGCGAAGATGATGATGACGAGCAGGAGCAGGATCTTCAGCGAGTCGTAGAGGAAGAAGTGGATGGTCTCGGTGATCTGGTTCTTCGGGTCGAGGCCGAACGCATCGTAGAGGATGACGTTCCAGAGCCACTCGTTGGCCCAGTAGGCCAGCGCCCACACGCCGATCCCCGCAATCAGGACGCCGACCCGGCCGCGGGTCGTGGTCGGTATCCGTTCGGCGATGTTCACGAGGACTCCTTGACTAGGAACGCATACGTATTCGACGTGCGTCTAATCATTAGTGTGCCACCTCTTTGATATATGTCAAGAAGGTGGGATGATGGACCCATGCCCAAGACCCTTCCCCTCCTGGAGGACGCCTCGCCGATCTGTTGCGATCCCCTGGGCGCTAGCGCCACGCTGGCCTTGGACGATGCGATGGCACTCGCGGTCCGCCTCAAGGCTCTGGCTGATCCCACCCGCCTGCAGCTCCTGGCCTACCTTCTGGCCCAGCCGGACCAGGAAGCGTGTACGTGCGACCTGGCCCCCGTTGTCAAGCTTTCTGAGCCAACGGTCAGTCACCACCTCAAGAAACTCGAAACCAGCGGCATCCTCACCAAGGAACGACACGGGATGAGTGTGCACTACCGCGTCGTTCCAGAGGCCATTCACGCCATCGCGCGCACGCTCGACACGGCTACCCGCGAACTGACCCAGGTAGTCTGAGCCGACCCGAGCGCAATCCTCACGTGAACGCCTGCGGTGCCCGTTCTATCGGCTCCTAGGTGCTCAGGGGCGCCAACTCTATCTGTGTCGCGAGCGCATAAGCGGTAGGTGCCGTTGAGAATCGCCGCACCAGCGTTCGCCCCATCCCATCCCTGGTCGTCGTCCAATAGGCGGCCTCTTCGCAAGCGTTCACGACCGGTAGGGCTTTCGAGCAGGCCGCTCGGACGAGGATCCCGTTTCCGGGCTGGCCGCACTCGTGGATGCTTCTCCAACCCTTGACGCTCGCTCGGTTCCCGACAGCGAACCGTGCGACAATCGCCACGCCGGATGCCGGATTGATCGAAGGGACCTCACAGTGGACGCGAACGAGTGGGATAGTCGTTACCGGCAGGCACGGGACGGCGACCACGCCAGGCTCTGGTCGGCCGTACCAGCAAAGCTCGTGCAGGACATTGTTTCGCCCTGGACCCCGGGGCTCGCCCTCGACATGGCCTCAGGTGACGGGCGTAACGCGATCTGGCTGGCCAGCCGCGGCTGGAACGTTACCGGGCTCGACTTCTCCGCCGAGGCAATTGGCCAGGCCCGGGAGCACGCGCGGGCGGCCGGCGTCGATGTGGACTGGCTGGTCGCAGATGCCACGACCTGGCAAACCGAAGAACGCTTTGACCTGGTAACAGTGATGTACCTGCACCTGCCGGAGGAACTGTTTCGAATCGTATTGGCCAGGGCGATTGGCTCGCTCGCTCCGGGCGGGCACCTCCTTGTCCTTGGTCACGACCGAGGCAACATCGACGCAGGCGGCCCTGGCCCTGGCAATCCCGACATTCTCTATACGCCCGAGCTCCTATCTTCGATCGTCGGACCAAAGCGGATCCTGCGCTGCGAGACCGTCAGCCGCGACCTGGCCACCGACCCCGAGTCCCCGGCTGAAACAGGTGGAGTCGCCCTCGACACGGTCCTCGTCGCCATCTGCTGAGGCGAGAGGGCAATTACCCTCCGAGGGCCCGCTTTTCGGAAGAGCTTTTCGTCCTGAGCCTGGGCCAGCATCGCGACCGCTTCCCGACCGGTCGCGCCGTCCAGCACAGTTCCTGATCGCCGCCGTGAGGTGCCGACGGCAAGATCGTCATGCGGGTTCGAATCCCGTTGAGGCCACAATTACCCGGTTCCCTCGAAATCAAGGGAACCGGGCTTTCTTGATTAAGTGGCGTCGCCAGCGTCCACGCAGCTCCTCGGCACGGGCCTGAGACCTTCATGGTGTTAGGCTGTGAATGTTCTTACGAACCTCATCAGGACGCGAGCGCGCAGCCCCCAGCAAGACTGGAAGAGCCGCGGTCGTATGGTGAGGCCAGACGGATGCGGCCCCATGGTCGCTCCAGCTCACGCCGCTCAGCGGCGTCAGGGCCGGTCTCGGCCTACCCGCCCGATACAGCTAGCCCCCGACGTGCCGGCTGCGAAGCCGGTTTCGTCGTCGCGCTCCGGAGAATCCGTGACCCAGATCGTTGCCGAACACGCACAGGAATTCGCCGCCTCGGCGGAGCACACAGCCTCGACATCCCCAGCACCCGAAATCGCCGTCAAGGCGGACCACCTGTACAAGGCATTCGGTCGCCGACCGCATGACATCGTCAAGAAACTCGAGGGCGGCGCGAGTCGTGAAGACCTCGCGCACCTCGGAACAGCCGCCGTGATCGATGCCTCTTTCGAGGTCCGGCGCGGCGAGATCTTCGTGGTGATGGGACTGTCCGGTTCGGGCAAGTCCACCCTGATTCGCATGCTCAACGGCCTGCTCGAGGCGACCTCCGGGACAGTGACCGTCGGTGACACCCGGATTACTGGACTCCCGGCCGCCAAGCTGCGCGATGTGCGTCGCCGGAGCGTGTCCATGGTCTTCCAGCACTTCGCCCTGCTACCCCACCGCAGCGTGATCGACAATGTGGCGTACGGCCTCGAGGTCCAGGGCATGCCTCGCGCGGAGCGCCTCGCGAAGGCCCGCACCATCATCCGCCTGGTGGGCCTGGACGGCTGGGCCGACAGCATGCCGTCCGAGTTGTCCGGCGGGATGCAGCAGAGGGTCGGCCTCGGTCGGGCGCTCGCCGCCGATACCGACGTTCTCCTGATGGACGAGGCGTTCTCGGCACTCGACCCGCTGATCCGCCGCGAGATGCAGGAACAGCTCATCGAGCTGCAGGCCGAACTCGGCAAGACCATCATTTTCATCACCCACGACCTCAACGAGGCGATGTTCCTGGGGGACCGGATCGCGGTCATGCGCGACGGTCGCATCGTGCAGATCGGCACCCCGGAAGACATCCTCACCGACCCGGCCAACGACTACGTCGCCCAGTTCGTTCAGGACGTCGACCGGGCCCGGGTGCTCACGGCCGGGAGCGTGATGGAGCCGGTGCGATCCATGGTCACCGTGACGTCCGGCCCGCGTGCCGCCCTGCGTACGATGCGCGACCTGCAGACCTCCGCCACGTTCGTGGTCGGGCGTGACCTCGGCTTCGTCGGGGTCGTACGTGACCGCGATGTGCTCAAGCAGGTCAAGGCCAGCCACCCGGACCTTCGCCCCATCATCAAGGAAGCAACGGCCGTTTCAGCGGATACCGCACTGGTCGACCTCGTCGAGCTGGCGGTGGAGAGCGACTTGCCGATCGCCGTCGTCGATGCGCGAAACCGTCTGCTCGGTGTCATCCCGCGAGTCACCCTGCTCGCCGCTTTCGGTAACGTCACCACCGCGACGGGGGAGGTGCCGGTCACCGAACCGCCATCGACCATCTCGCACCGCGTGATCACCGAAACCCTGCGCGAGACCGCGCTGGAAGGAGCACAGCTGTGAACGACTTCCGCATCCCGCTCGGCAGCTGGGCCGACGACTTCATCGCCTTCGTCACCGACAATTTCAGCTTTCTCTTCGATTTCGTGCGCACCATTTTCAACGGCGCCTACGAGTTCGTCGACCTCGTCCTTGCCTCACCGCCGTTCTGGGTGATCATCCTCGTGGCCGCTGCACTGGGCCTGATGGTCCGTGGCTGGAAATTCGCCGTGGGCGCCGTCATCGGCCTCATCGTCATCGTGGGTGTCGACCAGTGGCAGAACGCGATGGACTCGCTCGCCCTGGTCCTCGTGGCGAGCGTCCTCGCCATCCTGGTGAGCATCCCCCTGGGGATCCTGGCCGCCAAGTCCGCCCTGGCCTCCAAGATCATCCGGCCGATTCTCGACTTCATGCAGACCATGCCCGCGTTCGTCTACCTGATTCCCGCGCTGATCCTCTTCCGGGTGGGAGTCGTGCCCGGTATCGTGGCGACGATCATTTTCGCGATGGCACCGGGCGTCCGCCTGACCGAGCTCGGCATCCGCAGCGTTGATCACGAGGTCGTCGAGGCGGGCGAGGCATTCGGTGCATCCCCGGCGAGAATCCTGCGCCAGATCCAGCTCCCGTTGGCGATGCCGACCGTCATGGCCGGAATCAATCAGGTCATCATGCTTTCCCTGTCGATGGTCGTCATCGCGGGAATGGTCGGCGCCGGCGGTCTCGGCCAGCAGGTCGTGGCGAGTCTCAGCCGCATCGACGTGTCGCTGGGATTCGAAGCCGGACTGGCGGTCGTGATCCTGGCGATCTTCCTCGACCGGATGACCGCATCGCTCGGCACGGGAATCACACCGATCGGTCGTCTCCTTGCCGGGCGCAAGCACCGTCGGCAGGCCGCCGCAGTGGCGGCCGAGAGCCCGATCAGCGCGCCCGTCGCAGACGTGAAGACGCCGCAGCCCGCCGGAGTCTGACCTGCACCTGGCGGGGGTACCTCACACGGCACTCCGCGATTCCAGCCGGTCGAGTTCGTCCTGACCGGCACCCCCAATACTCACGGAGACACCTGTCTCCGTGTCGCACCCGGCCGCCTCGGCCGCCCGGCGCATCCGTCAACCCCGGTCACCCACAGCAGGTGACAAGACAGGAAGACACATGAAGAACCGTTCCCTCAGCATCATCGCCCTCGGAGCCGTCGGGCTTCTCGCTTTCACGGGCTGTGCAGCAACACCCGCGCAGACCGTCGGCAACGGCAACTCCGACAACAAAGACCTCACGATCGCCGTGTTCAACGGTTGGGACGAGGGTGTCGCGGCGTCCGAGCTCTGGAAGGCCATTCTGGACAAGCAGGGCTACAACGTCGAACTCGAGTACGCCGACGTCGCCGCGGTCTACGCGGGGCTGTCCACCGGCGACTACGACGTGAACCTCGACGTCTGGCTTCCGAACACCCACGCCACGTACCTCAAGCAATACGGTGACAAGATCACCGAACTCGCGGCCTGGAACACCGAGGCGAAGAACACCATCGCCGTGAACGCGGATGCACCGATCAACTCGATCGCGGAACTGGCCGCCAACGCCGACCTGTTCGGCAACAAGATCGTGGGAATCGAACCGGGGGCCGGCCTGACCGAGGCCGTCACGAACAAGACGATTCCGACCTACGGACTCGAGAACATGGACTACCAGACCTCGTCGACCGCCGCGATGCTCACCGAGCTCACGGCGGCCGCGAAGACCGGCGAGAACATCGCCGTGACCCTCTGGGAGCCGCACTGGGCGTATGGCTCCTTCGACCTGAAGAACCTCGAAGACCCCGAAGGCACCCTGGGGGCCACGGAGACCATCCACGCCTACGGCAAGAAGGACTTCGGCACTGACTTCCCGCAGGCCACCAAGTGGCTGTCCGGGTACAAGATGGACCTCGATCAGCTGTACTCGCTCGAGACCGCGATGTTCGTCGACTACGACGGCCAGGACTACGGCCCCATCGTTGCGAAGTGGATCGCGGACAATCAGGGCTACGTGGACTCGCTCACCAAGTAAGCCACTGTTGTGACGAACGGCCCGTGCTCCGGCACGGGCCGTTCGTGCGTTCGGGTGCGGAAGCCTGCCGTCTCAGGGCCTGGCCGTGACAGTTCGGAGAACGGCATTGAGCGTGAGCCAGCCGCGGAGCATACCGGTCGAGTCGACAACGGGCAGGCCATCGCTCTCGCTCGCCGCCAGAACCCGATCCAGAACGCTGTCCAGGGTATCGTCGGGGCTCGCGGCAGTGGGCGTCTCGATCAGGGCGCTGAGGGTGATCGCACTGCTGTCGTCATCGTTGCCCAGGGAGTCGGATATGGCAGCGACGGTCACGATCCCGATGAACGTTCCGTCGCTATGAAGAACCGGCAGGGCGCGTTTGCCGGAATCGATCAGGATCCGCGCTCCTGCGGCCGGGGTGAGCCGGGAACTCACCGCACCGGGAGCATCCGTCATGACCTCACGCACGAGCGTGGAATGCAACAGGATTCCCCCGGGACCGCCGTCGACGCTCACGCCGCGGCGACGAAGTTTGAGCGTGTAGATCGTGTCCTTGCTGAGCAATCGGGACACGCCCGTCGCGATCACGATCGCGAGCAGCAGAGGAAGGATGATCGAATATTCCCCGGTCAGTTCGAACAGGATAATTGCTGCCGTGATCGGGGCCCGCGTGGCTCCGGCGAAGACTGCTCCCATGCCGACCAAGGCAAACGTGCCGGTTTGCCCGGCGAACACGGGAAACACCATGCCGGCGACGTCGCCGAAAGCGGCACCGAGCATCGCTCCGATGAAGAGCGACGGTGCGAACACTCCTCCTGAGCCGCCGATGCCGATGGTCAGGCTCGTCGCCACGACCTTGCCGACGAGCAAGAGCGCAACGAAGCCCAGGGCATAGCCGCCCTGGACACCCTTCTCCAGGACCGGGTAACCGACCCCGTACATCTGGGGCACGGCAAAGAGCACCAGACCGAGCACGAGGCCGCCGGCGACGGGCCTCAACCACTCCGGTTTGCCCCGCCAGGCCCAGTCGCAGAGGTCTTCCACGGCGTACAGGACCTTCGTGAACCCGACTCCGGTCAGGCCTGCCGCGAGTCCAAGCACGGCGAAGAGCGTGAACTCAGACGGGTTGACGATGGTGAACGTCGGCAGGCTCAGGAAGGGGTGATCGCCGAGGATCGAGCGGCCGACGATCGATGCGGTCACTGAGGCCAGGACGACCACGCCAAAGGAACGGGCGGCGAAATCTCTCAGCAGCAGTTCGAGGGCGAAAAAGACTCCGGCGATCGGAGCATTGAACGTGGCTGCGATCGCGCCTGCCGCGCCGCACGCGACCAGGGTTCTGAGCTGGGATTCGGGCAGCCGGACTGCCCGCCCCAGTGTGGACCCCAATGCTGACCCGATTTGAACGATAGGGCCCTCGCGACCCACCGACCCGCCGGAACCGATTGTGATGGCCGAAGCGAGCGACTTGACGATCGCAACCTTGCCGGGAATCCGGCCGCCCCGTTTGGTGATGGCGTACATGACCTCTGGAACGCCATGCCCCCGGGCTTCCGGTGCGAACTTGTTCACCAAGGGGCCGTAGAGGAGACCGCCAATGGCCGGAGCGACGATCACGAATGCGCCCCCCAACCACGGAACCCAGGGATTGGCCGGATGGCCGACGGAGGCTGAGTAATCGACCGTTCCCGTGAAAATCAGAGTCGCGGTGGCCACCAGCCAACGGAACGCAACTGCGCCGAAACCGACACCTGCGCCGACCACGACAGACATGAACATGAGTCGTCCGGAGCCGGTGAGGATCCGGGTGAACCACGTGTGCAAGGGCTCCAACAACAGGGATCCAATTCGTCCCCGCAGGCTCAGAGTAGGCTGTGCCATCAAGGCTCCGTAATGTGTAATTAGACAATTGTTGTATGTGTGCAATAATCACGTTATCACTTGTCTGGAACGGGGTTTGACGGATGGATGCCTTCACTGCAGCCGACGCGCGGGTCGCGGACGCGACCCTTGCCGCCTCCCGCGCCTTGCTCGGCGTGGTTGCCCGATCGGTTGTGGCAACGCTTGACGTCGTCTCCCTGCCGCAGTTTCGGGTCCTGGTTGTGCTCAGCTCGGCCGGTCCAACCCGGATGGGCGCTGTGGCGGAGCGAATGGGAGTCATCCCATCGACGTTCAGCCGCTTCATCGATCGCATGGTCGCCGGAGGCTGGGTGGAGCGGGCGGCCAGTCCCGACAGCCGGCGCGAGGTCCTCCTCGAACTCACCTCGAGTGGCCGGCGACTCGTCGACGACGTCACCGAACGCCGCCGAGCGGACATCTCCGCCATCCTGTCGATCATGACGCCGGATCAACGGACCGCACTTCAGCACGCACTGCAAGCATTCGCGGATGCGGCAGGTGAGCCCCAGGCCGCGGATCTGCTGACCCTGGGGCTCTGAACGCTTCCAACTCAAGACAGATCGGTGTCAAGTTCTCCCCGTCTGGGACTCTTTTGTTTCCTCGGTTCCTGATATGGTGCTGCCGGCACGAGCGAGCGACTGGGGATCCGACCAGCCGTTCCGCACGATGAACAGTTGTGAGATGGGGGAAGAGTATGGCCTTGGCCGGGTTCGGTGTGGCGTGGTGAGCGAGTCGAACGCTGCGAACACGAGCGAGCCGGTTCGGCTGGCCAGGTCGACGCTGGACGCGGGCGACAAAGACCTGCGCGCGGTGGCCGACCATGCTTTCCAGGTGAACGGGAACACCCAGGCGGCCCTGCGACTGGCGATCACGCTCGGCGTTCGGCTCGACGGGGCGGGACCGGGCTCCGGGGGAACCGATCGGCTCTTCGACACGCTGGCCACGGTCGCGGCGGCAGACCTGACCGCTGCCCGCGTCGTGGAGGCGCACCTGGATGCGCTCTCGATCCTGGAACAGGCCGCTGAGTCCGGCAGTGGAATCCACGTCGAATCCGGGAACGGTCGGACGTGGGGGGTGTTCGCGGCGGAAGGACGCGGCACGCGCCTCGAGGCGCGCCAGACCGAGTCCGGCTGGCGGCTCGACGGTGTCAAGCCGTGGTGCTCGCTCGCCGGCGCCCTCAGCCACGCGCTCGTCACCGCGCACACCTCGGAGAC
>NZ_JASJXJ010000025.1:0-30728 GCF_035018685.1 Cryobacterium sp. RTC2.1 | reverse complement strand
TTTTCCCAGACCAACAACCCCAGCCCAGGAAATCCGTCGGCGTTTTAAACTTCGCCGTTACTGACCCACGCTCCTAGGTGTATGCGGCGGCGAGGCGACGGAAGCCCTCGTCGAGGGTCACCTGGGGGGTCCAGTGCAGGTCGGCGCGCGTGCGGCGTTGGTCGAACCAGTGCGCGGTCGAGAGCTGTTCGGCGAGGAAGCGGGTCATCGGGGGCTCGTCGGCTCCCGGGCGCACTCGCCAGGCGGCCTCGATCACGGAGCCGCCGCCGCGTGCGAGCGCGGCGGGAACCGACCAGGCCGGTGGGCGGACCCCGGCCGCCCGGCACATGCCGGCGAGCAGCTCGGCGACGGGCCGGGGCTCGCCATTGGTGATCACGTAGGCGTTGCCGTGCACCTCGCGCGCCCGGTCGAGGGCTGCACTGATCGCCGTGGCCGCATTGTCCACGTAGGTCGTGTCGATGAGAGCTGCGCCGTGCCCGAGCAGGGGAAGGCGCCCCGCCCTGGCCCGCTCGACGATCCGGGCGACGAGCTGGGTGTCCCCGGGGCCCCAGACCAGGTGCGGCCGCACGGCCACGACCCGCATGAGTGGAGAGTCGGCGTCGAGCGCGAGCAATTCCGCGCGGGCCTTGGTCCGGGCGTAGTCGCCGCGGGCACGACCGGGATCCGCCGGGCCGGCATCGCTGCCGACGATGGATGTCCCGGCGTGGGCCACAGAGGGAGACGACACGAAGACGAAGCGCGAGACCCCGGCATCCGCGGCCGCGGCGAGCAGGGAGCGGGTGCCCCCGACGTTGACGGCCTCGAAATCGCGCGGGTCGCCCGCGAGGGAGACCTTGGCCGCGAGGTGAACGACGGCGTCCATGCCGATGACGGCATGATCCACGTCCCGGGCCGAGGTCACGGAACCGAGCAGGTCCCTGGCCCCTGCGACGCCGGACGGCCGCCGCTGGAAGCAGCTCACCTCGTGTCCGGCCGCGACCAGCTCTGCCGCGACCGCGCGACCGAGGAAACCGCTCGCCCCGGTGACGAGCACCCGCAACGGGGTCACGGTCGCGTCATCCGCCCGCCGGAGAGGATGCCGCCCGCCCACCGGGCGAGCCGGCTGCGGTCGATCTTGGAATTGTGCCGGATGTCCGTCGGCAGCTGGGGAACCACGAGCACCGCAGCGAGAGGTGCCGGCGATGCCGTTCGGATCGCGGCAGCGAGTGCCTCCGTCGCGAGTCCGACCCGCCAGGCGGGCGGGCTCGTCTCGACGACGGCGACCAGCTGTTGGGTGCCCACCGGTCCGACCCCGACGAGGGCCGCACGGGCGACACCGGGGTGTCCGGGGTTCGGCCTGCCGGACATGCCCGCGGTGACCGCATCGCGCGGGGTCAGACGAACGCGTTCGATGGCCTGCTCGGGGCCGACCGGCGTGACGACGCCCTCCGCGGTGACGATGACGTGCGGCAGCCGGCCCTCGACCCAGAGCCGGCCGTCGGCGTCGAGGTGGCCGACGTCGCCGGTGCGGTGCCAGCGTTCGCCCGCGATCGCTCCGCGCCTGGCGGCCCGGTCGGTGAGCCAGAGCCGGTCGTAGTGGTCTTCGACGTGGGGCGCGGAGACGACGATCTCACCGGTGACACCGGTCTCCTCGGACAGTGCGCCTGTGGCCGCGCCCCGGTCGTCGAGAGCGCTGATCCGGATCCGGGTGGTCCCGGTCGGGCATCCCACGCAGACGCCGCCAGCGGAGGCCGCGGTCGCGACCCGGATGCCCTCGAGGGTGATATCCGTCATCAGGAGGCCCTCGGTCATGCCGTACGGGGTATGCGCTGTCGCGTCCGGCATCAACCGCGCTGCGGCCGCGAGGAGCGGCTCTGCGACCGGCGCGCCTGCGGACAGGAAGCTGCGCACCGCGGCGAGAGACGCCCGGTCGGCGGGGGTGAGGCGTGCCGCGGTCGCGACGACGTTCGTGAGGGCTGCCGGAGACAGGAACACGACGGATGCGTCGATCGCGGCGACAGCGGCGGCCACCGCGGTCGCGGTGAGCGTCTTCGGCGACGTGACGTCCATGTCGGGGGTCACCGAGCGTGCGCCGAGGGCGGGGCCGAGGAGGGCGAACGGCGCGAAGCCGGCGACGAGGCCCGTCCCTGGGCCCACGCCGTACTGCTCGCGAAGCGCCCGGCTGACCGCGGCGAGCTGGCCGTTCGTGTAGACGACGCCCTTGGCCGGCCCTGTCGACCCGGACGTGAAGAGCACGGCTGCCGTGTCTGCCGCGGTGGGCTCTGGTGGCAGGCCCTCATCCGCGCCGAGCGACTCCAGCTCGGCGACGGTGAAGGAGACGTCGAGGAGCCTGGCAAGCGGCCTGGCGAGGGTGACCGCGGCGATCTTCTGGCCGGGCCAGCCGAGCGCCCGGGCGGCGACCAACCCGGGGGTCGCTCCAATGACGTGGTCTGGGCGCGCGCCCCGGACGGCCCGGGTCAGGCCGCGGAGGCCGAGACCGGCATCCGCGACCACGACGACGGCGCCGATGCGCACGCAGGCGTACAACACGGCCGTGAGGTCGGCGCCCGGAGGAACGAGAAGCGAGACCCGGTCGCCCTTGCGGACGCCGATCTGGTAGAGCCCTCCGGCCAGCCGACGCACGCGCGCGGACAGCTCGCGCCAGCTGACGCTGAGCTGGGCGGCACCGTGACCGGGCGCCATGTCGACGAGGGCGATGTCGTCGCTCTCCCGGAATTCATCGAGGTAGTGCCAGAGCGGCCGGTAGTCGCCGCGGCCGGATTCGGGCGCGGGTTCCCCGTCCGAAACGTCCTGTTCCGGTCGAGAGTGACCAGCTGATCGGGCGCTCTCGACCGGAACGGGCCCGGCGGCGGTGAGGGCGGCGGGCACGGCGGCGAGCGGGGCGCGGTCGGCGAGCCAGGTCAGTGCGGCCGCGGCGTAGTCGACGTCCTCGGCCACCAGGTGCCCGGCCCCCTCGAAGCGGTGAACGTCGGCGTCGGGCAGTCGGTCGAGGAGATCGTCGAGATACCGGTCGCTGAAGATCGGATCGGTGGGACCCCAGAGCAGCAGGGCCGGCACCTCGAGGCCGCGAAGGCCAGAGGCGATGCGGTCGAGTTCCGGCGTGCTGACGGATCCGGGACCGACCGGGATGTCGGCGACGAACGCGCCGATCCCGCCCCGGCGGGCCGCTCCCCGGTACGGCGCCCGGTAGGCGCGTTTGACGGCGGCGGACAGCGGCGGATGCGCGAGCGCGAGCGTCGTGTCGAGGAACGCGGGCGTCGTGACGGTCGCGGTGCCGAGCACGCCGCCCTGGAGTGCCAGCCGCAGGGGCGCCGGGATCGCGGCGTCCTCCGGCTGGTGCACGGCGGTATTGAGCAGCAGCACGCCCGCGAGCAGGTCCGGGTGGTCGATCGCCCAGCCGAGCGAGACGACTCCGCCCCAGTCGTGGCCGAAGGTGACGACCGGGCCGGTGAGTCCCAGCGGTTCCGCGCCGAGCGCGTCCGTGAGGTCGCCCAGGTCTGCGACCCGGCGGGCGAGCGGGCGCACCGTCCCGGTGCGCTCGGAGAAGCCCATCTCGAGCTGGTCGACGGCGATCACGCGCCAGGCCTCTTCGCCGCGCGTGGCGGCATCCGTCGCCTGCGTCACGAGCGACCGCCACAGGTACGACCAGGTCGGGTTCCCGTGCACGCACAGCACCGTGCCGACCGGGGTGATGCCGCGGGACGCGAGCACGGGCCCGTTGTCGAGCAGGTGCCAGGTGCGGATGCCGGCGCCCGGCTCCCCTGCCTCGACCAGCCTCGAGAACGCGGGGTCGAGTCCCGGCAGCCCCTCGGGCGGCAGGGACGCCGGCGCGGGCGTCGCAGCGGCGCGCGGCAGGCGGTACTGGTGCTGTTGCCGGGGGTGGGTCATGGTGCGGCCGGTCACCAGGCCAGTTCCATCATGGCGGTGTTGAGGCCGGAGCCGACCCCCATGAGCAGCACCCGGTCGCCGCGACGCAGGGTCTTGGCCTCTTCGGCCAGGGTGATCGGGATCGACGCCGGCCCGACGTTGCCGAACAGCGGGTAGGTGAGGGGCACCCTCGCCCGGTCGAGCCCGGTGGCCTTCACGATCGCGTTGGTGTGCACGTCAGAGACCTGGTGCAGGATGTAGCGGTCCATGCTCGACCAGTTCCAGTCGCGCTTCGCCTCCGTCCAGGCCGACACGACCAGTTCCATGCCGCCCTTGAGCAACGCCTTGGCGTCGGTGAACATGCCGTCGACGCTGCCGATGCAGAGCCCGTTGAACTGGGTAGCGGCGCGGGTGACGCCGCCGAGCATGCGATGGCCTTCCGGATGGCGGTCTGCACGTCCGAGGACGGCCGCGGCCGCCCCTGACCCGAGGGTCAGGCTCGCGAATTCGCGCATGAAGTCCTTGCGGCCGATGTCGGGCCGCCCGAGCCGGTCGATCGTGTTGGACTGGATTTCGTCGGCGTCTTCGCCGTCGATCACCACGGCGTAGTTGACCTGGCCGGAGTCGATCAGCTGCGCGGCGAGGGTCATCCCGTTCACGAACCCGAGGCACGCGTTCGCGATGTCGAAGTTGGTGGCGGACGACGGCAGGCCGAGGCCGTGGTGGATGCGCACGGCGACGGAGGGCTCGAGGTGCTTGCGGGTGACCGAGGTGTTGATCAGGAGACCGACCTGGCCCGGCTCGACGCCCGCGTCGCGCAGGGCACGCTTGCCCGCTGACACGGCCGCGTCGTCGAAGGCGAGGTCGCTGCCCCAGTTGCGGCGTTCGTAGACGCCGGCGACGCGCTGGAGCAGGCCGCTCGGGAGACGCAGGCGTTTCAGGGCCGGCTGCAGTCGACGGTCGATCTCGATCGAGGTAGTGACGATCGGTGCGAGGGTGCTCGCGACCGCCAAGAGCGCGACGTTTGTGTGCGACGTCGTTGCGTTTCCGTCCAAGTGCTGTTCCCCTGTCGAATTGTGGCGCCGCTGGCACGCCACGGTCCCCGGTATTATCCCCCACTCAACTGATCGTTCCTCGTATGCAGGCTGTGTGCCGCTCCCCCCTGACCGCCCACCCCGTCCGCGAGAGCGGAGTTTTGGCCCTTAACATCGTGGTTTAAGGGCCAAATCTCCGCTCTCGCGGTTCGGGTGAGCGCGCGGGGCGAGGCGGGGCGGTCAGATGATGCCGGCGGAGAGGGTGCTCGGGTTGCCGAAGCGGTGCGCCGTGATCGAGATCGCCTGCTCACGGAGGAACGGCAACAACTCGACCCTGCCTGCCTGGGTGACCGGGTGGGCGTAGACGGCCACGTCGGGGCTGCCGCGGAGGGCGTGCGCGAGCTGGGCCGCCGCATCCGTCGCCCCGGTCAGCGGGTCGCCGCCGATCAGCCGAACCCGGCTCGTCGTGATGCCGCCGGCTGCGGCGCGGGCGAGCCATTCGGCGTCGCTCTCGACCGTGACCGGGATCTCACGCTCGGCGAGCGCGCCCCGCACGATCGGCGGCATCGGCAGCGCGCTCGACACCGTGAAACGCGACTTCGAGAGGGTCGCGGCGATGAGCACCCGCAGCAGGTTCGACAGGGTGCCGTCCTCGGCGAGGCGCACCGTGACGGGCAACGTCCGGTAGCGGAACAGGTTGCGTTCGACGCCGAGCGCGGAGACGTCCCTGACCGCCGCGAACTCCTCGCGCCAGGCGAGCGCGTCGCTGAGGGCCGAGCGGCGCAGTACGTCGAAGTCGGCATAGTCGAGCACGGGCTGCGACCCCTCGATGAGCTGCGTGACGCTCGGTTCGAGGCCGCGCAGGTGCAGGGTCGAACTGTTCCTGCCCGGGTTGGTCACCCAGCTGCCGAGGCCGTAGAGATAGTTCGGGCCGCCGGCCTTCGTGCCTGCTCCCACCGACGAGCGCTTCCAGCCGCCGAACGGCTGGCGCTGCACGATCGCGCCCGTGATCCCCCGGTTGACGTACAGGTTGCCCGCCTCGATCGTCTCGAGCCAGGTCGCGAGTTCCTCGGGATCGAGCGAGTGCAGTCCGGAGGTGAGCCCGTAGTCGACCGCGTTCTGAAAGCGGATGGCTTCCTCGAGTGTGCGCGCATGCATCACTCCCAGCACGGGCCCGAAGAACTCGGTGAGGTGGAAGTAGGAACCGGGAGCGACTCCCGTGCGGATGCCCGGCGACCACAGCGCGCCGTCCTCGCCCTGCTGTTTCGGTTCGACGAGCCAGCTCTCGCCGACGCCGAGTTCGGTGAGGGCGTGCAGGAGCTTGCCGTTGGCAGGTTCGATGAGCGGGCCCATCTGGGTGACCGGGTCGGAGGGTCGTCCGACCCGCAGGCTCGTCGCGGCATCGACGAGCTGGCCGAGGAAACGCTCGGACCTGGCGACGGAACCGACGAGGATGACGAGGCTCGCTGCGGAACACTTCTGTCCGGCGTGCCCGAACGCGCTCTTGACGACGTCGGCGGCGGCGAGGTCGAGGTCGGCGGACGGGGTCACAATGATCGCGTTCTTGCCGCTCGTCTCTGCGAGCAGCGGCAGGTCCTCGCGGAAGCTCCGGAACAGCTGCGCGGTTTCGTATGCTCCGGTGAGGATGACCCGGTCGACCGCGGGGTGCCCGATCAGCCGGGTGCCGAGCTCCCGGTCGGCGAGGTCGACGAGCGCGAGGAGGTCGCGGGGCACTCCGGCCTCCCAGAGCGCCTCGACCATGACCGCTCCGGAGCGCTGGGCGAGCTTCGCGGGCTTCACGATGACGCCGGAGCCTGCCGCGAGTGCGGCGAGCACCCCGCCGGCGGAGATCGCGACGGGGAAGTTCCACGGCGGGGTCACGACGGTGAGGCGTGGGGGCACGAAGATGGCGCCCTGCACGGCGTCGAGCGCCCGGGCGCTCTCGGCGTAGTAGTGCGCGAAGTCGATGGCCTCGCTCACCTCGGGGTCGCCCTCTGCGATGGTCTTGCCGGTCTCTGCGGCCATCACCTCGATCAGGCGGTCGCGGTTCGCGGCGAGCGCGAGGCCGGCGCGGTGCAGGATCGCGGCCCGCTCCCCGCCGGGGCGCTGGCCCCATTCGTTGCCGCTCGCGGCGACGGTGTCGATGATGGCGTCGAGCTGTTCCTCTGTATCGACGCGGGCGGCGAGGATCGTGTCGATGCCGAGGCGTGACCCCTCGACCTGGGCGAGGATCCGGCGCCCCCACGCGCGGTTCGCCGGAAGCGAGGGGTCGGTGTCCGGCTCGTTGTGGAAACGGCGGATGCCGGCGGCCACGTCGCCCGCGCCCGCGTGGGTCAGGACCGCGGCCGTGTCGCTGAGCGAGCCGCGGGTGAAGCCGAGCACGGCATTGGTGAGGCCGAGGTCATCGTCGGTGTGCTGCGCCGCTTCGGCCGCAGACTCTGTCGCCTCGAGCTGGGTGACCGCAGAACGGTCCTGGCTTCGGTTCGGCGCTGGCACGAAGGCCTCGGGGCCGACCGATGATTCGAGTGCCCGGAGTGAGGCGAGGAAGCGCTCCTTCTCGCGTTCGAAGAGCGGGGGTGAGGTCGTGAGTTCGAACACGGCGGACATGAAGTTGTCCTGGCTCGCGTTCTCCTCGAGGCGGCGGATCAGGTAGCTGATCGCCACGTCGAACTCGGCCGGGTTGACGACGGGCGTGTAGAGCAGCAGCCTGCCGACGTCCCGGCTCACGGCCTCTGCCTGGCTCGTCGCCATGCCCAGCAGCATCTCGAACTCGACCCGGTCGTCGACGCCGCGCCGCTTGGCGAGGAGGTGGGCCCACGCCACGTCGAAGAGGTTGTGCCCGGCGACGCCGATGCGGACGGCATCCGTGTTCTGCGGGGTCAGCGCCCAGTTGAGCACCCGCTTGTAGTTCGTGTCCGCGTCCTGCTTGGTGCCGTAGGTCGCGAGCGGCCAGTCGTGCACGATCGCGTCGACGTGTTCCATGGCGAGGTTGGCGCCCTTGACGACGCGCACCTTGATCGGGGCTCCCCCGGCCGCGCGCCGGTTCTGCGCCCAGTGGGTCAGGCCCTGGAGGGCGCCGAGCGCGTCGGGCAGGTACGCCTGCAGCACAATGCCGGCCTCGAGGCCGAGCAGGCGGGGCTGGTCCAGGATGCGTTCGAAGACCGCGATCGTGAGGTCGAGGTCGCGGTACTCCTCCATGTCGAGGTTGATGAACTTCGGCACAGCGGATGCCGCGGCGAGCTCGTAGAGCGGGGTCAGCCTCTCGACGACCCGGGTCACGGCCTCGTCGAACGACCACATCGAGAGCTGGCTCGCGATCGAAGACACCTTGATCGAGACGTAGTCGACGTCGGGGCGGGCGAGCAGTTCCCTCGTGCCCTCGAGCCTGCGGAGGGCTTCCTTCTCTCCGAGCACGGCCTCGCCGAGCAGGTTGATGTTGAGCCGGTTGCCGGATTCGCGCAGGCTCGCGATCGCGGGACCGAGCTTGTCCGGCGTCGCGTCGACGACGAGGTGGCCGACCATCTGTCGCAGCACCTTGCGGGCGGCCGGGATGACGACCCACGGCAGCACGGGGCCGAGCACGCCGCCGAGGCCGATGGCGCCGCGCAGGTACCCTGGCAGGAAGCCGGGGGCCTTCTTCGCGACGGCCTGCAGGTTGTAGCCGGCGACCATGAGGTCCTGGGGGCGCATGACGCCGTCGACGAAGCCGACCGTGAAGTCGAGGCCGTTCGGGTCCTTGAGCACGCCGGCGAGGCGTTCCGCGGAGACGTCCGCCGGAATGGCGGTGCTCTCCGCGAGCCACTTCCTGACGAGCGTGACAACCTCCGCGCTCTGGGCCTGGTGCACGACGGACGGTGAGTTGCTCATGGTCACGAGGGTAGTCTTTCGCTCGCGCAACGGCCGGGAGCCGTTCCGGGGGGACGGAATCTGAGTCCAGTGTCGCGGGAACTTCCGATAAGTAAAAGCGACCGTTTGTGCAGAGTAGTGGTTAGGATTTGTGTGCAATGGAGCCGAGCGGAAGGTGCACGGGATGCTGGACGTCCGGAGGTTGCGCCTGCTGCGTGAACTGAAGATCCGCGGGACCCTCGCCGGGGTCGCCGAGGCGCTCTCGTACAGCCCGTCCGCGGTCTCCCAGCAACTCGCCCTGCTCGAGAAGGAGGCGGGCGTCGAGCTCCTGCACAAGGTGGGTCGCCGCGTGCAGCTCACCGCGCAGGCCGAGATCCTCGTCGACCACACCACCCACCTGCTCGAACGGCTCGAGATCGCCGAGGCCGAGATGATGGCTTCGCTCACGACCGTCTCGGGCACCGTGCGGGTGGCGGTCTTCCAGTCCGCGTCCCACGCCGTGATCCCCCGGGCGTTGACCCTCCTGGCCGCCGAATTCCCCCAGCTGCGTGTCGAGGTGACCGAGCGCGAGCCGGAGCGCGGCCTGTTCGAAGTGAGTGCCAGGGACTTCGACCTCGTCCTCGCCGAGCAGTACCCGGGGCACGGGCGTGCCCACAGGGCGGACCTCGACAGGGTCAACCTGGCGACGGATGCGCTGCGACTCGCGCTGCCGTCCGCGAGCGCGAGCGCTGATCTCGCAGGCCTGGCGCGGATGCCGTGGGTCATGGAACCGGAAGGAACCGTCTCCCGGTCGTGGGCGAGCCAGCTCTGCCGCGAAGCCGGGTTCGAACCCGATGTCCGGTTCGAGACCGCGGACCTGATCGCGCACATCCGCCTGATCGAATCGGGGAACGCCGTCGGTATCCTGCCCGACCTGGTCTGGGCCGGCGCCGAACCCACGGTGCGCCTCGTCGACCTGCCCGGCCACCCGCGCCGCACCCTCTTCTCGGCGGCACGCCGCTCGAGCACGAAGCGGCCGGGCGTCGTCGCCGTGCGCGACGCGCTCGCCCGCGCGGTCACGCCGTGACGACGGTCGCGCCTTCACCTGGCTGGGATCCGCGACGTCCGCGACCATCGACGGCTCCACGATGACCCTCACGGACCAGGGCGGGAAAGAGATCGGCACCCTCGAACGCCAGCCGACGAGCAGCCCGACCTGATCGGCGACGCCAGCGAGGAGCGGCGACCGCGGTGAGCGGCGCTGGCGACCGCGCCGCCCCGGCCGACACATTGATCGTTCGCCCTTCTCAATCGCATCACCGTCAGTTGTTTTACTTCTGTACCCGCCTCGCCTAGCGTGAATCCACATGAAGACTTTCACCCTGCCCGGCACCGATATCGTCGCTCCGAACGTCATCCTCGGCCTGATGCGCATCCAGGAGAAGAGCGACGACGAGGTCCGCGAACTCGTGCGCACCGCCCGCGACGCCGGGATCGACTTCCTCGACCACGCCGACATCTACGGCTCCGAACTGCACGGCTGCGAACGCCGCTTCGGGGAGGCGCTGCAGCTCACCCCCTCCCAGCGTGACGAGATCACGATCCAGACCAAGACGGGAATCGTCGGGGACGGGCCGTACTTCGATTTCTCCTACGAGCACATCATCGAATCCGTCGAGGGGTCCCTCGCAGCCCTGCGGACCGACCACATCGACATCCTGCTGCTGCACCGCCCCGACGCCCTCGTCGAACCCGAGGAGGTCGCCCGCGCGTTCGACGAACTCGAAGCCACGGGCAAGGTCCGGGCATTCGGCGTCTCGAACCACACACCGCGCCAGATCGACCTGCTCCGGAAGCACGTGCGCCAGCCGATCGTCGTCAACCAGCTGCAGCTCTCGCTCACGCATGCGCCGATCATCGCGCAGGGGGTCGCCGCGAACATGAGCGGGCAGGAGCAGGCCGTGACCCGCGACGGGGGCGGAATCGTCGATTACTGCCGCCTGAACGACATCACCATCCAGACATGGTCGCCGTTCCAGGCCGGCTTCTTCACGGGGGTCTTCCTCGGCTCTCCCGAGTACCCCGAACTCAACGCCGTCATCGACAGGCTCTCCGCCCACTACGGCGTCCCGCCGATCGCCATCGCGACCGCCTGGATCCTCCGCCACCCCGCCAGGATGCAGGTCGTTCTCGGCACCACCACCCCCGGACGCGTCACCGGGGCGGCCCAGGGATCCGATGTGACCCTCACCAGGGCCGAGTGGTACGAGCTGTTCCGCGCCGCCGGGCACATCGTTCCCTGATCGCCGTCCGGGCCGGATGTCCCGCGCCGGCCCGCACGCTGCGGCACCCGTTGCTAGTCTCGAGGCGTGACGGAACCCACTCATGACGTTGTCATCGTCGGCGGCGGCCACAACGGATTGACCGCCGCCGCGTACCTCGCCCTCGCCGGCCGCAGCGTGATCGTGCTTGAGCGCGCGGAACACGTCGGCGGTGCCGCGGTCTCCGCCGAGGCGTTCGCAGGCGTCGACGCCCGCCTCTCGCGCTACTCCTACCTCGTCAGCCTGCTGCCGCAGCGGATCATCGAGGAACTCGGCCTCGAGATCGACCTCGCCCGCAGGCGTTTCTCCTCATACACGCCGAACCCGGCCGACCCGGCCGGCGGCCTCCTCGTCGACAACGGCGACGCCGAAGCCACCAGGGCGAGCTTCGACCGGATCGGCGCCGGAGCCGATTCCGACGCCTGGGCCGCCTTCTACGCCGACACCGGGCGGCTCGCCCTGGCGCTCTTCCCCACGGTCTGCGAACCCCTGCCGACCCGCTCAGAGGCCAGGCGCCTGCTCGGCGACGACTCCCTGTGGGAGCGCTTCGTCGAACATCCGCTCGGCCGGACCATCACCGAGGCATTCACGAACGACCTCGTGCGCGGCGTCGTCGCGACCGACGGCCTGATCGGCACCTTCACGTCGGCGGAGGCGGGCGACCTCGCCGCGAATCGCTGCTTCCTTTACCACGTGATCGGCAACGGGACCGGGGACTGGGACGTTCCGATCGGCGGGATGGGCGCCGTGACGGGCGAACTCGAGAGGGCGGCGCGGCAGGCGGGCGCCCGGATCGTGACCGACGCCGAGGTGACGAGCGTCAGCCCGGACGGAACCGTGCGCTACCGGCGCGGCGGCAGCATCCGCGAGGTCGCCGGGACGGTCGTGCTCTCGGGGGTCGCCCCCTGGGTGCTCGAGCAGCTCCTCGAAGCGGATGACGGCGGCCGGGGCACGACAGGGGCCGCGCGTGCGGACGCGCCAGGGGCCGGGCCGAAGCCGGAGGGCGCCCAGGTCAAGGTCAACCTGCTGCTGCGCCGGCTGCCGCGGCTCCGCGACACGACGGTCTCCCCCGAGGCTGCGTTCGGCGGAACCTTCCACATCAACGAGACGTACACCCAGCTCGAAGGCGCGTACGACGAGGCCGTCCGCGGGATCATCCCGGACCGGCTGCCCTGCGAGATCTACTGCCACTCCCTGAGCGACCCGAGCATCCTCTCGCCGGAACTCGCGGCATCCGGCGCACACACCCTCACCGTCTTCGGCCTGCACGCGCCGAACCGCTGGCTGAGCGACGAGAACAACGACGCCACCCGGACGAGGCTGCAGGAGGCTGTGCTCGCCTCGCTCAACTCGGTGCTCGCCGAGCCGATCGAGGACCTGCTGCTGACCGATGCCGCCGGCAGGCCCTGCATCGAGACGAAGACGACCCTCGACCTCGAACACGCCCTCGCAATGCCGGGCGGGAACATCTTCCACGGTCCCCTCGAGTGGCCGTTCCTCGACGACGACGCCCCGAGGGACACCGCGGCGGAGCGCTGGGGCGTCGCGACCCGGCACCCGCGCATCCTGGTCTGCGGCGCGGGCGCCCGGCGCGGCGGCGGGGTCAGCGGCATCGGCGGGCACAACGCCGCAATGGCGGTCCTCGAGGCAGAGCTCGACGACTGAAACGACGGCCGAACCCGCGGCCGGCGGCTCGCTGACGGAGCCGTCGGGCGATGCTGTGGCACGGGAACGCCCAACGGGTTTAGCCTGAAGGCACGGCTCGTGTTTCACTCATCGCGGAGGTCCCCATGTCAGCCAAACCCACCGGTCGCCTTGCCCATCGCGAGGACGGGCTGTACCTCATGCTCGATCGGCTCTTCACCGCCCCCATCGACGACGTCTGGGCGAGCGTCAGCCGGCCAGGCGGCCTCGCCGGGTGGATCGGCACATACACCGGCGCGCCGGAGACAGGCGCCGTGCGCTTCAAACTCTCCGAAACGGATGCCGAGTGGACGTATGTGACGATCCTCAAGTGCATCCCGCCGAAGCGGTTCACCGTCAACCTCGGCGAAGGGGACGCGGCGAGGCACCTGATCCTGCACCTCGTCGAAGGCGCGGGCATGACCACGCTCACCCTCGGGCAGCGCCTGCACTCCGCTGCGGATGCGGCACGCGTCGGGCCGTTCTGGGACTACTACCTGGATCGCCTCGTCGCGATGCGCACGGGTCACCCCGTGCCCGGCCACGAGCACTACGCGGGCGCGCACGAGCTCTACTACTCCGAGCTCATCGTCCCGGACAAGCCCCCGGTCGTTCCCGTCCCCGCACCGCCGCGCGCATAGTCCTGCCGACCGTCCCCGAGGGTGCGAGCCCTCCCGGACGTCGGCGCGCCAAAGCGGCTGTGCCCGCTGCCGAAACGGCCGCTGCCGCCGGCTACTCCCAGAGACTCGGAGCGGCCGCGCGGGTCGCGGGCAGGGCGACGTCGGCGCTCCACTCGAGCAGCCACGCCGGGACGGTGAGGCCGGCGGGTGCCGGTCCGACGGCGGCGAGCAGTTCCTCGATTCCGACGACGCCCCCGCTGCGCTTGAGGAAGCGGCCCCGGATGAAGCCGAGCGCGAGGATCTCGGGGTTACCGTCGGCATCCGGTCGAACGAAGCGCTGCTCCACGTAGACGGCCTTCTCGTCGAAACCGAGGATGCGCGACTCGACGGTGAACCGCTGGCCGACGGTGAGCGATTTGCGGAAGCTGATGGTCTCACTCACGACGACGGGGTACCAGCCGCGTGCGGTGAAGATCGGCCAGATGCCGGTACGGTGCAGCAGGTCGAGCCTGGCGATGTCCATGATCGACAGGTACACCCCGTTGTTCATGTGCCGCAGGATGTCCTGGTCGGTCGGGAGGGTCACGAACCGGGTTCTGACGACGTCGTAGGACCCGACGCGGGGGCCGCGCTTCGACAGCCAGCCGTGGAAGAGGGTGCGGATCAGCATATGCATCCTGCGATGTTAACGCCTCGGGCGATTGGGTAGCATTCCGGTATGGTCCCGATCGATCACCTGCTCACCTTCGCGCTCGCTTCCGTCGCCCTCATCGCGCTTCCGGGGCCGACCGTGCTGTTCGTGATCGGACGCTCCCTGGCGCTCGGGCGTCTCGGCGGATTCCTGAGCGTGCTCGGGAACGCCCTCGGGATGCTGCCCCTCATCGCGGCCGTCGCGCTCGGCCTCGGCGCGATCGTGACCCAGTCGATCGTGGTGTTCACGATCGTCAAGGTCGTCGGGGCCGCATACATCGTCTACCTCGGCATCCACGCGATCCGGTACCGCGGCGCGGTCACCCGGACCCGCGGTGTCACGCTCGTCGCCCGGCCGTGGTGGCGGCTGCTCGCCGAAGGGTCGGTCGTCGGCGCCACAAACCCCAAGTCCATCGTGTTCTTCGTCGCCGTGCTTCCCCAGTTCGTCGACTACCGTGCGGGCGCGGTGCCGCTGCAACTCCTCACCCTCGGCACGGTCTTCGTGGTGCTCGCCCTCGCCGGAGACAGCGTCTGGGCCATCGCCGCCGGCTCGGCGCGGGACTGGTTCGCGAAGTCGCCGAAACGGCTGGAGAAGCTTTCAGCGGGCGGCGGGGTCATGATGATCGGCCTCGGCGGCGTCCTCGCCGCGACCGGCGCCCAGAGCTGACCCGCCGTCCCTAGACGGCGACGGGGACCGGGACGGGCAGGGCCGCGACGCGACGGACGAACGCGCCGAGACGGCGGTACACCTCCTGCGATTCCGGATGCCGCGCGTCCTGCTGCCAGGTGTGATGGGTGTTCGCCTGTCGCCGGTCGTAGATCAGGCTGTCCACCTGAATCGACCTGCGCTTGAGCGCCGCGATGAAGTTCAGGTTCGCCCGGTAGAAGTAGTCCCGTTCGCTCGTCGTGACGAAGACCGGAGGGAACCCGCTGTCGAGCCATTCGATCGGGTTCATGAACCGCGCCGCGGCCCGCAGCACGACTCCGCGCCCCCGCTCGGGCAGCAGCATGCGCAGGAAGTTGAGGCTCAGCACGAAGCCGCGCTCGAACATCACCGAGAGGTCGGCGATGCTGCAGTGCTGCACGAGGCCGCGGAGGTTGCCCGGATCCACGTGGGGTTCGATGCCGTAGTGGGCCGCGAGCTCCGGCTCGAAAGCGGATGCCGCCAGGAGCGCCGCGATGTGACCGCCGGCCGAATCCCCACCGAGCACGATCCGGGTGGGGTCCCCGCCGAAGTCGGCAATGTTGCGGGCCACCCAGTCGAGCACCGCATTGCCGTCCTCGAGCATGTGCCTGAGCTGGAACCGGGTGGCCATCCGGTAGTTGGCGTTGACGACGACCATGCCGTCTGCGGCCTGGCTCGCACAGTACTTGGTGAGCGGCGCCTTGTCGCCGGAGGTCCAGCCGCCCCCGTGGAAGTACACGTAGACCGGAAGCGGCCCGGCAGGGTCGTGCGGCACCATCACGTCGAGCCGGTGGTCACGGCTCTCATCCCCGACGTAGTCGACGTCGATGTGGTAGTCCACAGTATCGATCGGCTGGAGGTTGAACTTGTGCAGTTCGCCGGGTGAGAGCCGGATCATCAAGGCCCGCCAGACCCATACGGGCACACGGCGGAGGCTGGTTTCTCGGGGTTTCAGGGTGGTTCCTGCGGTCATGCGAGGGTGCTGCGGATCTGGTTCACAGCACGAACCTAGGTCCCGCGCGTGTGAGCGACCTGAGAAGCTCTCATGTTCCTGTCGGGGACAGGCCTTCTAGGGGTGCAGCGCCGCCCCGCCGAATGCTCCGGTCGCCTCGATGACCGCGCGGCCGAGGGTGTGGAACCGGAGGGTGAAGCCGAGCACGGCGGGAGTCGACCCGGGGTCGAGGTCGAGAGTGGGGACATCCACTGCGTGCACGATGAACTGATAGCGGTGGGTGCCGGTTCCGGGCGGCGGGCCGGCACCGATGAAGGAGGTGAGCCGCAGCTCGTTGGGCAGGGTGACCGCGCCGCCGGGCAACTGGGCACCGCCGGGGGCGCCGGCTCCGGCGGGAAGGGACGTGACGGCGGCCGGGAGGTTGAAGACCGCCCAGTGCCAGAAGCCAGAGCCGGTCGGGGCATCCGGGTCGTAGAGAGTGACCGCAAAACTCTTCGTGTCGGCGGGGAACCCGCTCCAGGACAGCTGCGGCGACCGGTCGAGGCCACCGGCTTCCTCGCCGAACTGCGCGGCCGAAAGCGGTGCCCCGTCGGTCACATCCGTGCTCGAGAGCGTGAAGAGCGGCACCTCGCCGTAGACGGCGAGCGGATCGGCGGTGGTCATGGGTCCTCCTGGCGGCGGGGGTTCTTGTGCGGGCTGCCCCCAGTTTAGGCGCCAGGCGTCCTCGCTTCGAAGATCCTCAGGCGCCGCCAAGGTCGCACAGCGGTCGGGTCCAGCCCGGCTCGCTACGGTCCAGCAATGGACTACCCCCTTCTCGGCGTCTTCGGCATCCTGACCATCGTGTCGGTTGCCGTCATCGCGCCGCGGCTCGGAGTCGCCGCCCCGCTCCTCCTCGTGCTCATCGGGATCGCGGCGAGCCTCGTCCCCGGCGTACCGGCCTTCGATTTCCCGCCCGAGCTCATCCTCGCGGTCGTCCTCCCTCCACTCCTCTATTCGGCGGCGGTCAACGTGCCGCTGCACGACTTCCGCCGCAACGCGACGGCGATCACCGGGCTCTCTGTGCTGCTCGTGATCGTGAGCGCCGTCGCGAGCGGAGCACTGTTCCACTGGCTACTGCCCGGACTCAGCGTTCCCGCCGCCCTCGCGCTCGGTGCGGTCGTGAGTCCGACGGATGCGGTCGCCGCGACCTCGATGGGGTGCCGGCTGGGGCTGCCACCCCGGGTGGTGACCCTGCTGGAGGGTGAGGGACTGCTCAACGACGCCTCGGCCCTCGTGCTGCTCCGCTGTGCGATCGCGGCGACGGCAGGCGGGGTGTCCCTGATCGGCGTGGCCGGGGACTTCGCGTTCGCGGTCGGAGTCGCGATCGGGATCGGTCTCGTCGTGGGGCACCTGACCGTGTGGCTGAGGTCGCGCCTGGGGAACGTCGTACTCAATACGACGATCTCATTCGCGGTGCCCTTCCTCGCGTTCATCCCGACCGACCACGTCCACGCGTCCGGGGTGCTCGCCGTCGTCGTCGCCGGGCTCGTGACCGGGCATCGGGGGCCGCTGGTCTTCACGGCGGAGGTGCGGATCAGCGAACGGGTGAACTGGCGGACGATCCAGTTCGTGCTCGAGAACGGCGTCTTCCTCCTGATGGGCTTCGAACTGAAATACCTGGTCGGCGAGGTGCACGAGGACCATGTCAGCGTCATCGAGGCCGTCGGCATCGGGCTTCTCGCGACCGTCGTCCTCGTCGTCGTCCGGGGCGCCTTCGTCGTCCCCCTTATCGCCCAGCTCAAACGACAAGAGCGGAGGGCCCGCGCCGGCGGCCGGGAGGTCGACTCCGCACTGCGGCGGTTGCGCACGGCCAGCCACGAGGACGTCGCCCAGGCCAGGGCCCACAGGAGGCTGACCAGGAAGCGGGCGGACCTCGACTTCCAGACGGTCGAGAGCCTCGGCTGGCGGGACGGCGCTGTGCTCGGCTGGTCGGGGATGCGAGGCGTCGTCGCACTCGCCGCCGCGCAGTCGCTGCCGACCGGCATCCCCTACCGGCCGCAGCTGATCTTCATCGCGTTCACCGTTGCCCTCGTGACCCTGATCGTGCAGGGCGGCACCCTGCCGCTGCTGATCCGCAGGCTCGGGCTCACCGGAAGCGCCGAGGCGGATGACCAGCGTGGCTTCGCAGCCCTCGTCGGCCAGATCAGCGCGGCCGGTCTCGAGAGCCTCGGCAACCCTGCGCTCGCGCAGGACGGTGGTGAACCGTTCACCGCGGAGGCACTGTCCCGGGTGCGTGCGGACAGCATCCGCCGCGCACAGGCGCTCGACGAGACGGCGGCCCCGGCCACCGGCGCCCCTCACCACCAGCACCGTGCGCTGCGGCTGCACGTGCTCGCACGTGAGCGCGCCGCCCTGCTCAACGCCCGTGAGACCGGGGCATACGGCTCGCACCTCATCGAGAGGGCCCAGCGCATGCTCGACCTCGAGGAAACCCGGCTGTCCTCCAACCCCTGGGCATAACTCCTGCACATTCCCCGGCGGTGGAATTCCTGCCGCGTGATTCCGGGGCGCCCGCCGTCAACCGCGGGAATCTGCAGGAGTTACACCGAACCAGGGCGGGTAACATGGCGCGGTGGCCATTCCGAAGATCCTGCTCTACTACGTCTTCACGCCGCTCGCCGACCCCGAGGCCGTACGGCTCTGGCAGCGCGACCTGTGCGAAGCCCTCGGCCTCCGCGGCCGCATCCTGATCTCGAAGGACGGGCTCAACGGCACGATCGGCGGCGACCTCCCGGCCGTGAAACGCTACGTGCGGAAGACGCGCGAGTACCCGGCGTTCCACGACATCGACTTCCGGTGGAGCGAAGGCACCGGGCTCGACGAGGCCGGCCTGAGCCTCGACTTCCCGCGCCTCGTGGTGAAGGTGCGCGAGGAGATCGTGAGCTTCGGCGCTCCCGGCGACCTCACGGTCACCGCGGCAGGAGTGCAGGGCGGCGGCACCCGGCTCTCCCCCGCCGCGCTGCACGAACTCGCCGCCGAGCGCGGCGACGACCTGGTCTTCTTCGACGGCCGCAATTCCTTCGAAGCGGAGATCGGGCATTTCCGGGGCGCCGTCGTTCCCGACGTCGCGACGACCCGCGACTTCGCCGCAGAGCTCGACAGCGGCCGGTACGACCACCTCAAGAACCGGCCGGTCGTGACGTACTGCACCGGCGGCATCCGCTGCGAGGTGCTCAGCTCACTGATGAAGGACCGCGGCTTCGGCGAGGTCTACCAGCTCGATGGCGGCATCGTGGGGTACGGCGAGGCCTACGGGAATGCCGGTCTCTGGGACGGTTCGCTCTATGTCTTCGACCAGCGGATGTCCGTCGACTTCGCAGGGGACACCGCGGTCCTCGGCCGCTGCGCCTGCTGCGCGGCAGCGACCAACCAGATGCAGAACTGCCGCGAGCCGTCCTGCCGCGCACAGCTCGTCGTCTGCCCTGACTGCGCCGCTACGGCGCCCGCCTGCCCCGCGCACTCCTGACCGGCCGCGCGCGGGCGAACTCCCTCGCGTCCCTGGCCGAGAGGGCGAGCAGGATCAGGATGTCGAAGGTGACGCTCACGAGCGAGGTCCGCAGGGTGATCGCGGCCCCGTTGACGGCATAGTCGACGAAGCTCGTGACGATGCTCACCGTCGCGAAGGACATCGCGACGATCCGTGCCCAGTTCCGGCCGAAGTACACGAATGCGGCGAAGCCGATGTTGAGGGCGAGGACGACCCCGTAGCCGGCCAGCAGGATCCCGAGGGCGACCCCGGCCGTCGCGGGGTCGACGGTGCCCGCCGGCGTGCCGTCGAGGGCGACGGCCGAGACGAACTCCGGCCAGTCGAGCGCCGCGAGGACGATGACACCGAGACCGGACAGGACCCGCGCGCCGAGCATCAGCGCTCCGACGCTGATCGATGCCGGCCGCCGCCGGTGGGCGCCGGGCTCGGACGGCACCGCGTTCCCGGTCGGTGCCGCCGTCGATGCCACCGTCGACGCCGATGCCACTGCCGCGGTCGGTGCCGGTTCCGGCGCGGCAGACCCCGCACGTGCAGCCGCAGCGCCGGAGACCGCGATGCCGGATACATCGACGACGGGCAGGTCGCCGTCCGTCTGGATCGTGTCGCCGCCGCCGTTGCGTGCGTGGTATCCGCTCGCGAAGTCCCGGATCAGGTGCACCCGAGCCCCCGAGCCGGCGTGCAGAAGCGAGTCGACGATGTGGTCCCGCTCGATGTCGGTGTTCTCGTCGATCTTGTGCGTGATCTGCAGGGTGAACAGCGAGAAGCCGACGGCACGATCGAAGGTCCCCGCCGCGAGCCAGTCGACCCTCGTCCCACCGGGGAGCAGCCAGCCGTCGGGGCAGCGCCAGAACCGCACGTGGTGCCGCTTGGCCGGATTCTCGGCGACCTCCTGCTGGTAGGCGAAGTCCTGCATCCGGTCGAACAGGAACAGCGGACTGACCGGCGCCTCGTCATAGCTGCGCCTCGCGAGCGTCGCCGAGACCATCCTCCAGGTCGTGCCTGGCGTGATGTCGTCCGCCCGCGTCCACCCTGCCGCGGCGAGCGCCTGCTGCAGCTGCTCCGCCGTGCCGGTGATAGCGAGGTTGACCGGGTCGCCGAGGAGGCCGTCGCTCGTGCGGGTCCTGCCGATGAAGTAGTGGGGAACGTACAACTGGGTCAGGATCCGGTGCAGCCGCGGAAGCACAAGGTAGGCCAGAAGCACCCAGAAGAGCACAGCGAACCAGAGCGCACCCCAGCCGAGCTGAAAACTCTCGTTCACGAGCAGAACGGCGAGCCAGACCGCGGCGAACCCCGCGAAGACGAAGAAGAAGGCGTCGATTCCCGCGCTCACCGAGAGCCGGCGCGGCACGACCCGCACCTTCTCTGGCACGACGGCGGCGGTCATAGCGCTCATGCTACCGACTAGGCCGAACGCGGGCGAGGGGCGGGAAGTAGGCTCGGAGCATGACTCCTGAGACTCAGTTCCGCGCCATCGTCGTCGAACGAACCGTTGCGGAGGACGGCGCCACGTCGCAGCACGCGGCGCTCACGCTCGTCGACGATTCCTTCCTGATGCCGGGTGACGTGACCATCACCGTCGACTACTCGAGCCTCAACTACAAGGACGGGCTCGCGCTCGCCGGTCGCCCCGGGGTCATTCGCTCCTGGCCCCTCATCGCCGGGATCGACCTCGTCGGCACCGTCGAGTCGAGCGAGGACCCGCGCTGGGCGCCAGGAGACCGGGTCATCCTGAACGGCTCAGGCCTGGGCGAGACCCACCACGGCGGCCTCGCCGAACGCGCGAGGGTCTCCGGCGCGTCCCTGGTACGCCTGCCCGCCGGAATCAGCGCCCTCAGGGCCGCCGCGATCGGCACGGCCGGATTCACCGCCATGCTCGCCGTGCTCGCGCTCGAACGCGCCGGGACAACGCCGGACTCCGGCCCTGTGCTCGTCACCGGCGCCGCAGGCGGAGTCGGTTCGATCGCGGTGGCCCTGCTCTCGGCCAGGGGCTACCGGGTGACGGCATCGACCGGTCGCGTCGACGAACTCGGCGACTACCTCCGCGGCCTCGGGGCCGAGGCGATCCTGGACCGGAGCACCCTCTCCGAGCCCGGAAAACCGCTCCAGGCCCAGCGCTGGGCCGCGGCCGTCGACTCCGTCGGAAGCGCCACCCTCGCCAATGTCCTCGCCCAGGCGAACTACGGGGCCGTGATCACCGCGTGCGGCCTCGCCCAGGGCGCCGACCTCCCGACGACGGTGATGCCCTTCATCCTGCGCGGGGTCAGCCTTGTCGGCATCAATTCCGTCGAGGCTCCATTGGCCCTCCGGGAACAGGCATGGTCGCGGCTCGAATCCGACCTCGACCTGGCGCTCCTCGACGGCCTGACGTCGAGCATCACGCTCGAGGAAGCGATCCCGGCGGCCGATGACATCCTCGCGGGTCGGCTGCACGGGCGCACGGTCGTCGCGATCCACGAATAGCGCGGTCAAACACGATTTAGTCGTGGCAGAACCGCCCAGTACCGCTATCACAGCGGATGCCCCTCCGCGCACCCCCAGGCTTTCGGCGCGCCGTAATCCCCCACTAGTGGGGGATACCTTGGAAGAAAATGAGCGTACCTTGCATAACAGGAACCCCCTTCACCGGGGGTGACAGGTCCCGGACCACCCATTCCGGGACGGCACACAGGTAGTAATGCAGAGCACCGACTCATCCCCGAGGCGGCTGCTGTACTCCCCCAACAGAGTGATCCGCACGCACTCGTTACCCGAAACGAAGCGCCGTCTCATGAATGAACTCCTTCACCGACCCCCGGAATGGCCCGGAATGATTCCTGGGGTCGTCGCATGAAGTCCAGCATCCACCGCGACGCGCTGGGCGCGATCCTCGAACTCGCAACCGCCCCTCATGAGTCAGCCATGCTGGTCGTCGGGGAGCCCGGATCCGGCAAATCGCGCCTGCTCGCCTCCGTCGAACCGATCCCCGGGATCGAGATCTTCCGGGTCAGGATCAATCCTGCGGAAGCCGGCTTCCCGCTCTCCGGCCTCTCGGCCTTCGTCGCCTCGTTCCAGACCCCGGCCGCCGCAGCGCTCTCGAGCGAACTCCTCATCCCCGGCGAAGCGGATGCCCAGCTCGCCGCCCGCGCGGCGGAACTCCTCGCCCTGATCCGCGACTTCACCCCCGAGACAACCCTCCTCCTGATCGACGACCTCGACCTGATGGACCTCCCGAGCCAGACCGTCTTCGCGATGGTCGCGGCGCGCCTCGGCGGCACGGGGCTGCGCCTCGTGGGCACCGTGTGCGCGGAGCCCCCCGTCGGCCCGCTCGCCTCGCTCCCGCGCATCACCCTCGACCGCCTCACCTTCGCCGAATCGATGCTCCTCGCCACGGAGCTTCTCGGGCCCCAGTCCGACGAGGCACTCCGGCGGATGCTGGCATCCTCCTCATCGGGAAGTCCGTCCGAAATCGCCAGGAACGCCCGGCTCCTGACCAGCAGGCACCTCGGGAACGCCGCCCCCGTCGCCCTGCCGTTCCGCGCCTCCCGCGCTCCCTCGACCCGGACCTCACAGGAACCGGACGACCAGCACCTCCTCCTGGCGATGCTGTCCTGCTCCTACCTCAGCAGCCAGGATCCGATCCGCCAGAGCGGCGACCCCATCCGCGGCGCCCTGGAAGAACTCCTGTCCGCGGGAACCGTCATCCGCGACGGCCGGTACCTCCGGATTTCGGACTCAGCGCTGCGTTCCCACCTCTATTGGTCCATCGACGCCGGTACCCGCGCCGAATTCCATGCCCGTGCCGCCCGCAGCGAGGACGCGCCCGGAGGGGATCCCGGCCTCGCCGCGTGGCACCGCAGCTGGGCGGATGCCGGCAGCCTCTCCTCGGACGAACTGCTCGCCTCCGCTGCCGAATTCGGCCGCAGGGGCCTGATCTGGCAGTCCGTCGAACTCGCCGAACGCGCCCTCGCCCTCGCGCTCGACGCCACCGGAAGCCCCGAGGCCCTGCTCGAGGTCGCGGAGGCGCTGTACCTGCAGGGCGAACTCTCCTATGCGGCCCGCTATGCGAGGCTCGGCCAGCGCAGGCCCGGCTCGATCGCCACGGTCACAAAGCTCGCGACCCTCCGCAGCGGGATCGAATTCATGTCGACCCACCAGCTGCTCACGACCGACCTCGACGACTGGGTCGGACCGCGCGGCGCGAGCGGCAGGGCGGAAGACCTCGCGCGCCTGCTCGGCATGAGCGCCCTCAGTCACGCCGAGCGCTGGGAAGTCGACGCCGCGCGGGAAGCCCTCGCCAGGGGCCGTCACCTCCTCGAAAGCGCGACCCCGGAGTCCGTCGAACTCCACGAGCTGTCCGCACTGCTGCTGTCTGCTCTCGAGGGTGACCCCGGCCCTTCGACCCGGATGTTCGAGCGGCTGTCCCGGCACGGCTGGACCGAGGAGACGAGCGCCAGGGCACTGTCCGTCCTCGGCCGCAGCCTCACGTTCATCGACCGATACGGCGACGCCAGGCGCGTGCTGCGCACCGTCGTCGGCCTCGAGCCCCCGCCGGACCCGATCGTCCTGCAGACGGCCAGGTACTACCTCGCAGAGAACGAGATCCTCGCCGGCAACCAATTCGAGGCCATGGCCATCATCGAATCGCTCACAGGATCCGGGACGGAACAGGTGCATCGCCGCCCGCTCCAGCTGCTGACGGCCTGGTACTGGCAGGCCCGCGGAGACCGAGCGCGCGCGGACGCGGCGATCGAGCTCTGCAACCGCAGCTTCGCGACGAGCGACCATCCGGCTCTCGCCGCCCGGCTCGTGGCAGACCAGGGCCGGTTCGCCCTCATGGAGGGCAGGTTCGACGATGCGATCGCATTCCTGCACCGGGCCGGAGCAATAGGGTCAGCATTCCGCAACCCCTCGCTGCTCCGGAGCCAGGTCGACCTGATCGAGGCATACGTGCTGTCCGGCCGGCTGCGGGAGGCCGTGATCCAGTTCCGTGAGTTCCGGGCCAGGGCCCGGCCCTTCCACACCCGGTGGACGGTGCTCGCCACGGCACGGGCCGAGGCCCTGTTGACACCCGGCGAGGCATCCATCGCCGTCTTCGAACAGGCCGCCGGCCTCTGGCAGCCTGGCGATTCGCAATTCGAGCAGGGCCGCACCCTCCTGAGCTTCGCCGACCGGCTCGTGAGCCTCGGGCACGGCAGGGAAGGCGCAGACCAGTACCTGGCCGCGCGGATGATCTTCACCCAGCTCGGTGCCATCCCGTGGGCCAGAAAAGCGGATGCCGTCCGTCTCGGCACCCACGCCCCGAGCGTCAATCCCCTCCTCGCGACCCTTGCCCCCGACGAACGGCTCGTCGCCGAACTCGTGCAACAGGGCAAGCGCAACAAGGAGATCGCCGCCGAGCTCTTCGTCTCCCTGCGCACCGTGGAGGTACGCCTCACCCGCACATACAACAAGCTCGGTGCCAAGTCCCGGTCGCACCTGATCGCGCTGCTCTCCGGCACCGGCACGGTGCTGTCAGACGGTGCGGCAAGCGGGATGGTCTGATATACGGGATGGTCTGATCGAAAGGGACCGGTCAGGTCGCGCTACCCCGGCAGGGCGTCGCCGACCGCGATCCCGGGTGTCGCCGCCGTGTTGCTCCGTCGTTCCGGACTCTTCCAGGTGCCGCTCGACCGGCCGAAGAACGCCTGCGGGATGGTCCGGAGGCAGATGAACGCGTCGACGATGCGCACGAGCGGGAAGCCGATCCCGAGCACCAGGTAATGCACCCGCCCGGTCACGATCACGACCAGGATCGTGAGCAGGTAGTCCGGCACCAGCACCCCGATGACGATGGACGCCGGAGGGACGGCCTGCGCGACCGCGATCGACACCGGGTCTGCCGAGACCTCGCCCCAGGCCGCGGCCGCAAGCGACATCAGGAGCAGCGGCAGGAAGATCAGCATCATGATGCTGCTCGTCACGAGTTCGAAGACGTAGAGGGCGAGGGCTCCCCAGAAGGTCCCGAACCGGAAACCGTGCCGGCGGACCGTCTGCCAGAAGCCGAGCGTCCACCGGCGCAGCTGTTTCGTGTAGTCCCGGAAGGTGTCGGGGTCCTGGGTGTACGCGATCGCCGCGAGGGGGTGGAAGGCGATGCGGCCGAGCCTCTTGGCATGCACCTCGAATGTCATGTTGAAGTCCTCGATCGCGAGCCCCGGGGCGGAAATGTCGATGTCGGCGAGGATCCGGCTGCGATACATGCTCGCGAAGCCGGGGACGATCGACACCACGTTCGCGAAGCGGGCGGCCTGGCCGTACTTGAGGAGGAACTGCACGACCACATAGAAGCGTTCGCGGTACGCCACGAGAAAACGGCCGAGCCGGGTCGGTGATGGCGGGTCCGTCACCGTCGCGGCGCGGCCGGCGACGGCGACGACCCCGGGATCATCGAAGTACGGCAGGCCCGTCTCCATGTAGTCGTCCGCGAGCTGCGTGTCCGCGTCGAGCAGCATCACGATCTCAAAGCGTTCGGCAAGCCGGAAGTGCGTGATCGCGGCGACGAGCGCACCGGCCTTGCCGCGGTTGGGCAGGAGCTCGACGACGTTCGCCCCGCTCTCCTCCGCGATCACCGCCGTCGTGTCCTTAGACGCGTCCGAGGCGATGAAGATATTGCCGACGGGCACGAGCCTGGCGGCCGAGCGGATCGTGTTGCGGATCACGAGTTCTTCATTGTGCGCCGCGATCAGCACGGCGACGTCCTTCGGGGTGACGCGGCCGCCTGCTCCGGAGGCCGCCCCGCCAGCGGCCTGCTGTGCGAGCCGGTGGCGCGCACTCCGCGGCCGCTTCCGGAACGCCTGCGCGACAACACGGCCCAGACCGACCGTGCCCCACAGGGCGGTGTTCACCCCGACCACGAGGACGAGCACCACGACCAGGCTCAGCATGTGATTCTCCGTCGACCGGCCGGACGCGGGGTCGCTCCGGTGGTCCGACCGTACACGCGGGACGGGGCGCCCGCGACGGCAGACAGCTGCGGTTAACCACATCCGGGTGCGGGATGCCCACACGATCCCGCAGAGTCCCGGCCATGGCTTGCCCGGATCGCAACATCTGCAGAGACTGGCCGCGGGAACACCACACGCCGCACCTCGCCGAGTCCCGAAACTCCTCGACTGACGGCGGCGCATCCGCGAACCGCACCTAACCACCGAACCGCACCTAACCTAACCACACAGACTTACCCGAACAAAGGACCTGGAATGTCAATCGAAATCGTCGACGACTCTTCCCTGCCGCTCACGCACCAGGGCCGCCAGCGCACGAACGCGGACGCCCTGCTCATCCCGGTCATCCCCCGCACCCAGTTCGACTTCGACGTCGCCATCGTGGGCCTCGGATACGTCGGGCTGCCGACGGCGCTGTCCCTGCACGCCGCAGGTCTCCGCGTACTCGGCGTCGACGTGAGCGAACGCCGGCTCGCCGTGATCCGCAGCGGTGAAGCCGACCTCCTCGAGTCAGACCGGGAGCGCCTCGAGACGGCGATGTCGGGCGACGACTTCCAGATCACGGGTGACACCTACCTCCTCGGCGACGCGGCAGCGGTCATCATCTGCGTCCCCACGCCGATCGACGAACACCTCACGCCCGACCTCGAGATCCTCGCGAGCGCGTGCACGATGGTCGTCGACGCCGCCGTTCCCGGCCAGCTCCTGATGCTCACTTCCACGACGTACCCCGGCTGCACCAGGGACCTCCTCGTCACCCCGCTGCTCGTTCGCGGCCTGACCGCAGGCAAGGACATCTTCGTGTCCTTCAGCCCGGAACGCATCGACCCCGGCAACGACCGCTACGCCCACGAGGACGTGCCGCGGGTGGTCGGCGGCGCGACCCCGGTCTGCCAGGCCGCAGGAGCCGCCCTCCTCGGCCGCTATGCCCGCAACATCCACGGTGTCAGCTCCCTCGAGGTCGCCGAGATGAGCAAGCTCCTCGAGAACACCTTCCGGGCGGTGAACATCGCCCTCGCGAACGAATTCGCCGAGGCGTGCCTCGCCCTCGGGCTGTCGGTCATCGAGGTCATCAACGCCGCAGCGACCAAGCCCTACGGTTTCATGCCCTTCTTCCCCGGCGCCGGCGTCGGCGGGCACTGCATCCCGTGCGACCCGCACTACCTGCTCTGGCAGCTCCGCAAGGCTCACGTCGACGCGCCGGTCATCGAACACGCGATGAGCGAGATCGCCGGCCGCCCGCGCCGGGTCCTCGAGCGGGTGCGCGAAACCCTCGCCGACCAGGGCAAGCCTCTCCGCGGCGCACGCGTGCTCGTTGTCGGAGTCTCCTACAAGCCCAACGTCGCCGACCTCCGTGAGTCGCCTGCGCTGGATATCCTCAGCATGCTGGCCGACCAGGGCGCGGACGTCGGGTTCCACGACCCGTTCTTCGGGTCCGTCCGGCTCAGGAACGGCAGGGAGCTCACCGCGACGGTCGACCCGGACGCATTCGGCGCCGACCTCGTGGTCCTGCACACCGACCACGACAACGTCGACTGGGAATGGCTGTCCCCGGAGGTCCTCGTGCTCGACACGACCTACCGTCGCACCGACCTGCCCCGCCGCGTGCAGCTCTGACCCCTTCTTTCCCGGGCGGATGCCGGGGGCCGCTCGGCCCCCGGCATCCGTTGCCCTGCCCACCCCTTCGATCGGAGAACCACCGTGAAATCATTGATCACCGGCGGCGCCGGCTTCATCGGCAGCCACCTCACCGAATACCTGCTGGAGCAGGGTGACGACGTCATCGTGCTCGACAACCTCTCGACGGGTTCGCTCCGCAACCTCGCCAGGGTCAGTGACAACCCCCGGTTGCGGTTCGTCCAGGGCAGCATCCTCGACAGGGCACTCGTCACCGACCTCATCTCCGGGCGTGACCGGGTCTTCCACCTCGCCGCGGCCGTCGGCGTCAAGCTCATCGTCGAGGAGCCCCTGACGAGCCTGCGCACCAACATCCACGGCACCGAGAACGTCCTCGACGCGTGCGTCGCCGCGGGGGCGACCCTGTTGCTCGCGTCGACCAGCGAGGTCTACGGGAAGAACACCGCTGACAGCCTCGACGAGGAGTCCGACCGCATCCTCGGCTCCGCCCTCAAGTCCCGGTGGACGTACGCCGCCGCGAAGGGGATCGATGAGGCGTTCGCGCACGCCTACTGGAGTGAGTTCGGACTCTCGGTTGCCATCGTGCGCCTGTTCAATACGGTCGGGCCGCGGCAGACCGGGCGTTACGGCATGGTCTTTCCCAACCTCGTCGGCCAGGCGCAGCGAGGGGAACCACTCACGGTCTTCGGCGACGGACGACAGACCCGCTGCTTCTCCTACGTCGGCGACATCGTGCCCGCCCTCGTCCGGCTCGCAGAGACTCCGGCCGCGTACGGCCTGGCCGTCAACATGGGCGGCGCCCAGGAGATCTCGATCCTCGGCCTCGCCGAGCGCGTGATCGACGTCCTCGGCTCGACGAGCGACATCAGCCTGATTCCCTACGAGCAGGCGTACGCCCCCGGCTACGAGGACATGCGTCGCCGGGTCCCCAACAACGGCCTCGCGCGGAAGCTCGTCGACTTCGAACCGAGTACCCCGCTCGACGACGTGATCCGGAACGTGGCCGGTGCCGCGGCGGGCGGCGGAAACGCCAACGAGGCCATGGCCCTCGCGGGTTCGCCGCTGCATCCGCACGCCCCCGGCCTCGTCGCCGCCGGCAGCCAGATCCCCGGGCTGCTCTGATGTGCGGGATCATCGCCTGTCGCGCCATCGAACCTGCGCCCGGCTATCTCGTCGCGGGACTCAAACGCCTCGAGTACCGCGGCTACGACTCTGCGGGCATCGCCGTGTCCGCTGAAGACGGCACGACGGCCGTGTTCCGCACGATCTCGCGCGTCGACTCCCTCACCGGGCTTGTCGAGGAGTGGGGCGGCCCCCTGCTCGCAGGCACCGGCATCGGCCACACCCGCTGGGCCACCCACGGCGGCGTGAGCGTTCAGAACGCGCACCCTCACCAGGACTGCGAGGGCCGCCTGAGCGTCGTGCACAACGGCATCCTCGACAACGCGGACCGGCTGCGCGCCGAGCTCGTGCATGCCGGGCACCGGTTCTCTTCCGAGGTCGACAGTGAGGTCATCTGCCACCTCGTCGAGGACCGCCTGCTCGACTCCGACGACCTGCTCGGAGCGGTGAGCGCCGCGGTCGCCCAGCTGACCGGCTCGTGGGCCCTCGTCGTCCTCGACGCACGGACAGGGCGCATGGTCGCCGCCGCACACCGCTCGCCGTTGCTCGCTGCCCGTTCCGCGGCGGGGATCTTCCTCGCGAGCGACATCTCTGCGATCGGCGACTGGGTCGACGAATTCCACATCCTCGCGGACGGCGACGTCGTCGAGGTCACGAACGACCTGGTCTGGACCAACTCCGGGATCCCGGCCGCCGTTCCCCCGGCCATCCCGCGGCCGCCGCGGCCGCAGTTCTCGCTGACCGTCGAGGCCGACGACCACATGGCCGCCGAGATCCGGGAGCAGCCGGAGGCCGCAGCCCGCCTGCTCGACGAGGTCGGCGGCCGGATCGCGACCGGCGAGCTCTGGAACGACCTCGGCCTGCCCCGGTTCGACCGGATGCGGGTGGTCGCGTGCGGGACCTCCCTCAACGCCGGAGAGGTCATCGGTTCCGCACTCAGCCGGCTCGGCGGGCTCGGCCACTCCTCCGTCGTCGCGAGCGAAGCGGCGGGCTCCGTCGTCGAACCGGGAACGCTCACGGTGATGATCAGCCAGTCTGGCGAGACCGCGGACGTGCTCCGGGCCCTCGAGGAGGGACCGGAGGGTTCCCCGGTGCTTGCCCTCGTCAACAACGTGCACTCGACGCTCGGCCGCAAGGTCGACGCCGTCGTGAGTTGCGCGGCCGGGCCGGAAATCGGTGTCGCCGCGACGAAGACGTTCGTCTGCCAGGTCATCGTCGGCACCGGGCTCGTGATCTCGTCGCTCGTCGCGAGCGGCAGGATGGATGTGGCCAGGGCCCACCGGCTCGTCAACGACCTGTACCTGATTCCGGAACAACTCGCGGAGGCCGCAGCCGCCGCGCGGGCGCTGCTTCCTCCCCTCGTCGAGGAGGTGCGGGGCGCCAAGGGGTTCCTGTTCCTCGGGCGGGGCGCCGGTGTCGCATACGCCGCAGAGGGCGCACTCAAGCTCAAGGAGATCACGTATCGCTGGGCGGAGGCCTACCCGGCCGGCGAACTCAAGCACGGTCCGCTCGCGCTCGTCGAGGAGGGCACCCCTGTCGTCGTGATCGACGACGACGATCCCCGGCTGGCCGGGAATATCGCCGAGGTGCGCGCGCGCGGCGGGCGCATCATCACGATCGGCCGGCCGGGCAGCAGCGTCGAAGTCCCGTTGTCGCTCGGAGCACCGTGCGGGCCGCTCGCGGCCGTCGTTCCGCTGCAGATGCTCGCACTCGGCCTCGCCGTCGAGCTCGGCTTCGACGCGGACAAGCCCCGCAACCTCGCCAAGTCGGTCACCGTCGACTGAGCGGGGCGGTGGCGGCCGGCGG
>NZ_JASJXJ010000024.1:0-30788 GCF_035018685.1 Cryobacterium sp. RTC2.1 | reverse complement strand
CAGCATCCCCCGTCCCTTCGTCCGCCCCCTCCCCGGCGAACGTGCCGCACGCCTCCGCCCCGAAACGGATGCCCGGCGCGGCATTCCCCTACCGCCTCACCCGGATGGGCGTCGTCATGACGCCGGAACCGGGCAACGACCTCGAGGCGGAGGGCGTGCTCAACCCCGGCTCCGGGCACACGCCAGACGGCACCCTGTACCTGCTTCCCCGCCTCGTCGCGACCGGGAACGTCTCCAGGGTCGGACTCGCCCGCGTGATCATCACCGACGGCGTGCCGACGGGCGTCGAGCGCGAGGGCGTCGTCCTCGAGCCCGACCAGGGCTGGGAACGCGGCGCCCACAACGCCGGCGTCGAAGACCCGCGCGTCACCTTCGTCCCGCGGCTCGGCCTGCACGTGATGACCTATGTCGCATACGGCCCGCTCGGCCCGCGCACGGCCCTCGCGGTCTCCGCCGACCTCCGCAGCTGGCGCAGGCTCGGCCCGGTGCTCTTCGCCTTCGACGAAGCACTGGACATGGACCTGAACCTGTTCCACAACAAGGACACCGTCTTCTTCCCGGAGCCCGTCACTGGTCCGAACGGCGTGGAGTCCTTCGCGGTGCTGCACCGGCCGATGTGGGACCTCGGCGAGGTCAAGCCGGGTGAAGGCATCCGGGTGCCCGCCGGGGTCACCGACACCAGGCAGAGCATCTGGATCAGCTACGTGCCGGTCGCGGATGTGCTCGCCGACGTGACGAAGCTCGCGTTCTGGAGCGGCCACCGATTCCTCGCCGGGCCGGAGTTCGCGTTCGAAGAACTCAAGATCGGCGGCGGACCCGCCCCGCTGCGGGTGCCGGAGGGCTGGCTGCTCCTGCACCACGGCGTCACGGGCGTGATCGACGGCGCGTTCTCGCAGCAGCAGAAGGTGAACTACGCGGCGGGGGCCATGATCCTCGACGCGGACGACCCGACGATCATCCTGCAGCGCACGACCGAACCGCTCCTGAAGGCCGAGACGCCCGACGAGCTCAGCGGCATCGTGCCGAACGTGGTCTTCCCGACCGCGATCGAGGAGATCGAGGGCCGGACCTACGTCTTCTACGGCATGGCCGACTCGAAGATCGGCGTCGCCCGCCTGGACCGCACCACCCTGGACCCGACTGCCGGATAGTTCCGGAACCCCCCGTTCGGCACGTCCGCCCAGTTGCGGAAGGAGCACCTTCGTCGACTCGACGAAGGTGCTTTTTCCGTGACTCCGGGGCGGATGGCGCCGCCTACGCCGCCGGAATCGGCGGGTGCGGGACCGGTGGGTGCGTGGCGGACGCGGGCTCCCCGGCTGCGGGGTTACCGGCTGCAGGGTTTCCGGCTGCAGGTGCCGCGATCGGCGGGCGCAACAGGCCGAGGGCCGCCTTGAGGTGTGCCTCCGCGGCCTCGGCGTCCTCGTCGGAGAGGCTCCCGCTCCGGCTCGCGGACAGGTTCGCCTCGATGACCGCTCGGAGCACCTCGTCGCGCTGGATCTTGAGACCGCGCGGGGCGTCGACACCGATGCGGATGCTGTCGCCGCGCACATCGAGGACGGTGATGACGATGTCATCGCCGATGAGGATTTTCTCCCCCGGCTTGCGCGTGAGAACCAGCATCATGCCAGCCTAGCGCGGGCATCGGGCGTGTCAGGGAGGCGGGCTGCTGGCGGTCCGAGCGTCGCGGATGCTGCCGGGGCGCCGTCGACCCAGCCGACCGGAATCCCGAGGTCGTCGACGGTTTCCGGGGAGGATGTCGTCGTCGACCCGACCACGGCGACCGCGTCGATCGGAATGATCGCCGCGACCAGCCCGACCCACTCGGCCGTGTCAGAGGGCTTCCGGCCGGCATCCACCACAACCCAGGTCTGGTCCGCGCCGACCATGAGCAGGTCACCGCCGAGGTACTCGCGGTCCCCCGGGGTCTCGCCGATGCCGAAGGCGAGGAAACACGTGCGCCCGCGGGCGACTCCCCCGGCGCGCGCCGCGAGGGCAGAGCGCCGGTCGTCGACGCGACGGGCCCCCTCCGACACCACGGAGCCGGCCACGAGCACCTCGGCGGCCCCGTCCATGGCGGCCATCATCCCGGCGACACGCAGGGTCTCCGCGGGCGCGCCGACGAGCACGACGAGGTCTCCGGGATGGGTGAAGGGTCGCGGCACGGCCGCCGTGCCCGCCCGTCCTGGCAACGGATGCCCGGCCAGGGCCGACAGGGTCGCCGGCCGTTGGCGTGTCCCCGCGTCACGCGGTGCGCCGGCACCGGTCACGGCACCGGTCACGGAACCGGACGGCTCCGGCTCGCGCAGGGGAAGCGCCCCGGACACCCGCTCAGGAACGGGCTCGGCCACCGTGAAGGTGAGTTCGTCCATCAGCTGGGCGAAGCCGGCGGACCCGGTCGAGAGCAGCGGGGTCTGGACCGAGGTTCGCGGCCTCGCGAGGGTTCCCGCATCGTCGGCCCCGTCGGCGTCCTCGAGCAGGGCGAGGATCCCGAGCCGCGCGGCGCGTCCGGGGTGGGCGTCACCGATTCCGTCACCGTCACCGCCGCCCTGATCGTCGCGCTCGAGCGGCACCATCCGCACCGGCTGGGCGTGCGCGGCCCGGCGGCGCCGCTCGGGCACCTCGACCGTGACCTCGTAGTGGCGCCGGGCGAAGAAGCCGCGGATGCCGCCGACCGTGACCCGTTCGGCCGAGACGATGCGGGCATCCGCACCGTGTTCGGCGAGGATGCGTGCCTTCAGTTCCGGAAGCGTCGGACCGTCAAGCTGAAATCGTTTCGGTTCCACGGACCACCCCCACGGTCTCGATGGCGACGTTCGCGGAGGTGACCTCGAGGTAGGACAGCACCGGGAGCCCGCCGGTCTGCGCGGAGACGAGCCGGTGGATCGCCGGGCGGAGGGCAGGGGCGCAGACGAGCACGGCGGTCAGCCCGCTCGCCTCCACGGTGGCGAGCGAGGCCTTGAGCGAGCCCAGGATCGCGTCGATCCGCGCGGGTTCGAGCATGATCTGGGTGCCCTGCTCCGAGGCGCGCATGCCCTCGAGCAGGGACTGCTCGAGGCCTGGCTCGATCATGATCACGCGGAGCAGGCCCTCGTCGAGGTACTGGGCGGCGAGAGCCGGCCCGAGGCCCTGCCTCGCGGCTTCGATCAGGCCCTCCGGGTCTGTCGATGCCTTCGCCCGGAGCGAGAGCGCCTCGTAGATCCGGGAGAGGTCGTTGATCGGGATCTGCTCCATCAGGAGGCCCTGGAGCACCCGCTGCACCTCGGCGAGCGACAGCATGCCGGGGATCAGGTCGTCGACGGCGGCCGGGTTGACCTGCTTGACGCCGTCGGTCAGCACCCGCACGTCCTCCCGGGTGAGGAGACGCGCCGCGTTCCCGGTGACGATCGAGGAGAGGTGGGTCACGAGCACGGACACCCGGTCGATCACGGTCGCTCCGGCCATCTCCGCGCTGTGGCGCATCTCGCTCGGCACCCACTTGCCGGCGAGGCCGAAGACGGGCTCGACGGTCGCGGTGCCCGGCAGGCCCTCGAGGTTGTCGCCGAGGGCGAGCACTTTGCCGGACGGTGCGAGCCCGCGGCCGGCCTCGACGCCGGCGATGCGGATGACGTAGGTCGCAGAGGGCAGTTCGACGCTGTCGCGGGTGCGGACCGGCGGAACGACGACGCCGAGGTCGATCGCGATCTTGCGGCGCAGGGCGCGCACCCGGGCGAGAAGGTCGTCCTGGGCTCCCGAGACGAGGTCGACGAGGTCCGAGGCGAGCAGGATCTCGAGGGCGTGCACCCGCATCGACTCGATCAGGTCCTCAGGGGTATCCGAGCGCACCGGCGCCCGTTCGGCCACGACGGCGGCCGCCTGCCTGGCCTGCTCGCGGGCTTCGCTCGCCTTGATCCGCTGGGAGACGAGCAGCAGGCTCGCCCCGGCGACGACGAACGGGAGGATCGGCATCCCGGGGATGAGCGCCATCAGCAGGGCCGCGCCGCCGGCGATCATGAGCGCGTTGCGGGACTGGGTGAGCTGCGCGGACGCGGTCGCCCCGATGTCGGACTCGGCGTTGGACCTGGTCACGATCATGCCGGTGGACACGGCCATCAGCAGGGCCGGGATCTGGGTGACGAGCCCGTCGCCGATGGTCAGGAGCGAGTACGTGCTCATCGCGTCGGTGATCGACATGCCGCGCTGGATCATCCCGATGCCGATGCCGCCGACGAGGTTGATGATGATGATGATGATCCCGGCGATCGCGTCACCCTTGACGAACTTCGACGCGCCGTCCATCGCGCCGTAGAAGTCGGCCTCCGCTGAGACTTCCGCCCGGCGTTCCCTGGCCTGGGTGTCGGTGATCAGGCCGGCGTTGAGGTCGGCGTCGATCGCCATCTGCTTGCCGGGCATGGCGTCGAGGGTGAACCGGGCGCCGACCTCTGCGACCCGCTCGGCGCCCTTGGTGACGACGACGAACTGGATCACGACGAGGATCAGGAAGATGACGGCGCCGATGATGATCGACCCGCCGACGGCGACCTGTCCGAACGAGGCGATCACCTGGCCCGCGTAGCCGTCGCCGAGCACCAGGCGGGTGGATGCGACGTTGAGGCCGAGCCGGAACAGCGTCGCAACGAGGAGGAGGGACGGGAAGACCGAGAAGTCGAGCGGCTTCTTGACGAACATGGTCGTGAGCAGCACCACGAGGCCGAGCAGGATGTTGACGATGATGAGCATGTCGAGGAGCACGGCGGGGACCGGGACGACGAGGAGCAGGATGATGCCGACGACGCCGATCGGGACGGCGAGCCTGGCGAGGGTGGTCTTCATCGGGAACCTCCGGTGGAGTGAGCGGCGGAGTGGGAGGCGGAGCGTGAGGATGAACCGGGAGCGGACGCCCGGGAGAACACGGGCGTCGCAGCGTGGGCGGCCGGGGTGAGAGTGTGCACGCCTGCGTCCTCGCCGTAGCCGGTCGTGTACCCGGAGCCGCGCGCCGAGCCGCGGGTCTTGAGCGCGAGCACGAACGCGAGCACCCGGGCGACGGCGTTGTAGAGCTCGACCGGGATCTCGTCGCCGAGCTTGCAGGCGCTGTGCAGGGCACGGGCGAGCGGGATGTCGCGCACGATCGGCACCCCGTCGGTCGCCGCCTGCTCGCGGATGCGGAGCGCGATGACCCCTGCCCCCGTCGCGACGACCCTCGGTGCCGACTTGCCCGGCTCGTAGCGGAGGGCGACGGCGAAGTGGGTCGGGTTGACGAGCACGACGTCGGCGGTCGAGACGGACGCGATCATCCGGTTCCGGCTCATGGCGAGCTGCCGGGAGCGGCGTTGCGACTTGATCCGAGGATCGCCTTCCGAGCTCTTGTTCTCGTCGGTGACCTCTTTTTTGGTCATCCGGGTGCGTTTCCGGTTGCGGCGCATCACCACGAAGACGTCGGCGGCGGCGAGCACGAGGCCGGAGACGACGGCCGCCTGCACGAGCGATGCTGCGCCTCCCCCTGCCGCGTCGATCAGTGCGGCGACCGGGAGTCCGCCCGCGGTCATCAGGATCGGGGCGAGCCCCTGGATCACCAGGGTCAGCACGACGCCGACCGCCGCGGTCTTCAACAGTGCCTTGACACCCTGCCAGACAGCCTGGCCGCCGAAGGTGCGGCCGAGCCCGGTGACGAGATTGAACTGGTCGTACTTGCCCTCGAGTTTCTTGAGGTGCACGCCGCCCTGGGCTGCGGCACCGATGAGCACGACGGCGAACACGGTCGCGAGCATCGGGGTCAGGGTGCCGGCGAGCGAGGAGAACGCGTCGCCCATCAGCTGCTCGGCGAGTTCGGGGCTCGGATTCGCGACGATCGCGTGCAGTCCGTCGAGCTGGCTGGCGCCGGCCTGGGACCCGAGGCTGATCGTGACGGGGGCGAGGGCGGCGGCGGAGCCGATGCCGATCCACGCGGTGAGGTCCTGCGACTTGGAGAGCTGGCCCTTGGCGCGGACCTCCTTCATCCGCTTATCGGTGGCCTGCTCGGTCTTTTCGCCGGAGTCCGACATCTACTTCACCCCGAGCATGGTCGTGACGGCGGTGTCGGTGAGGGCGGACACGATGCGCGGAAGCGCGACGAAGGCGCTCGCGCCGAGGGTGAGGGTGATCAGGATCTTGAGCGGGAAGCCGAGGGCGAAGGCGTTGAGCGCGGGCGCGACCCGGGTGAGCAGGCCGAGGCCGGCATCCGCGAGGAAGAGCACGACGATGAGCGGTCCTGCGATCTGCACGGCGGAGAGCAGCAGCTGGCCGACGGCGTTCGTTGCGGCCTGGACCGGGGCGGCGAAGTCCATGCCCCCGCCGATCGGGATGGCCGTGAAGCTCCGGGTCAGGCCGCCGATGATGAGCTGGTAGCCGCCGGACGCGAAAAGGAGCGCGATGGCGGTCATCTGGTAGAGCCGGGTGAACATGGCGCCGTTGACCATCGCCTGCGGGTCGAAGCCCTGGGCGAGCTGGAATCCGCCGAATTGGTCGATCAGGTTGCCGGCCGACTGCACGGCGGAGAACACGATCAGCACGAGGAAGCCGAGCATGCCGCCGACGACGATTTCGAGCAGGAGCGCGAGGATGAAGCCGCCGGTGTCCGGGGACACGTAGCCGGGGGTGACGACGGGCGAAACGGCGAGGGCGAGCCCGAGGGAGAGCATGCCCTTGATCCGGAGCGGGAACGCGTTGTAGGAGAACGGCGGGGCGATCACGAGGAAGGCGATGAGGCGCACCCCGGCGAGCATGACGGCCTCGATCCAGGTGAAGTCGAGGGTGATGTTCATCAGCCGCCGCCGATGAGTGTCGGGATCTTGTCGAAGAGCGCGGTCGTGAAGGAGACGATCTCGGAGATCATCCAGTGCCCGCAGATGAGCAGGGCGAGGCAGACGGCGATCGCCTTGGGCACGAAGGAGAGCGTCACCTCCTGGATCTGCGTGATCGACTGCAACAGGGAGATGGCGAAACCGACGACGAGGGCGGTGATCAGGATCGGCGCGGAGAGTTTGCCCGCGACGATGATCGCCTGCATGCCGATGTCGAGGATGGCGTTGGTGTCCATCAGCCACCCCGGTAACTGGTGATGAGGGTCGTGATTATCAGTCCCCAGCCGTCGACGAGCACGAACAGCAGGATCTTGAACGGGAGCGAGATCATCACCGGCGGCAGCATCATCATGCCCATCGACATCAGGGCGGCGGAGACGACGATGTCGATGACGAGGAACGGGATGAAGATGACGAAGCCGATGATGAAGGCTGCGCGCAGCTCGGAGATCATGAACGCCGGGATCAGGGTGAGCAGGGACACCGCGTCGCGGCTGACCGGGTTGGCCTGGTCCGCGGCCCTGGTCATCAGGGCGAGGTCTTCCTCGCGGGTGTGCGCGAGCATGAAGGTGCGCAGTGGAGCAGAGCCGATCGTGACCGCGTCGTCGAAGGAGAGCGTGCCGTTCAGGTAGGGCTGCAGGGCGTGGTTGTTGATGTCGGTGAGCACGGGCGCCATGATGAACAGCGACAGGAACAGGGCGAGGCCCGCGAGCACCTGGTTCGGCGGGATCGACGGGAGCGCGAGGGCGTTCCTGGTCATCGCGAGCACCACGAAGATCTTGGTGAAGCTCGTCATCATGAGCAGGAGCGCCGGGGCGACCGAAAGCAGGGTGATGCCGATCAGGGTCACGATCGCCGAGGACGGTGAACCGTCCGGGCCGTTGATGTCGACGCTCAGGCCGGTGCCTGCCGCGGGCGTCGGGGTACTCGGCGCCACCGGGTCGACGGGGGCGACCGGGGCGATCGTCGCGGCGTGGCCTGCGCTCGTGGTGAGCAGCACGACGGCGAGGACGATGACGAGCACGAGCGCCGCCATCACGAGGAGCCTGGTGAAGCGCACCCGGTCAGCGCGGCGGAGTGCATCGGAGCGCGGGGCACGGAGCCCGGGCAGGCCGGGGCGCAGGGCGCGGGTGTTCACCGTCCCTGCCGGAGTGCCGCGGCAGTCTGCTGCCACGTCGCCGGCGAGAGGATCGATCCGGCCAGGCGGTTCGGCCGGGAGCTCGAGCCCGGTCCGGACTCGGCGCGCAGGGCTGACTCCGCCGCGCGGGTGCCCCGGTCGTGGCGGGGACGGAAGGTGAGCGGCGCAGGGAGCGTCTCGTCATCGGCCGCAACGCTCGCGGCCGCCTTGTACGCGCCCGTTGCGGTCGTCGCGGCGATCCCCGCGGAGCGTCTCGTGTCCGTGTCCGTGTCCGTGTCCGTGTCCGTGTCCGCCGCGTGCAGCGTGGTGGCGAAGCTCTCCGCCGGGCTCAGCGCGTCGTGCAGCACGGTGACCGACTGTTCCGTGACTCCGAGCACAAACCTGCGGCCTTCCACGTCGACGACGACGACGGATGCCTTCTGGCCGAGGCCCTGCCGGCCCACGACCGACACGAGGCTGGCCTTGGGGCCACGGCGGGTGCCCTTCTGCATGCGGCGCTGCAGGACCCAGAGGAGGCCGACGACGACGGCGAGGGACAGCGCGACGCGGAGGGCGACGAGGAGGGTGTCCACCTAACTCAGGCTCTCGGCGACATCGAGGATCTGGGTGATCCGCACGGCGTAGTCCTGGTCGACGACGACGATCTCGCCGTGGGCGATCAGGCGGCCATTCAGCAGGATGTCTGCAGGGGCTCCCGCGGAGCGGTCGAGCTCGATCACGGCGCCGGGTTCGAGGGCGAGCACGTCGCGCACGGACATCCGGGTACGGCCGATCTCGACGGTCAGGGCCATTTCGACGCTGTTGATCCGGCCGAGCTTTCCGACGACGGACCGGTTTCCGGTGCGCGGGATCCCGGAGATGGCGCCGTTCTCGCGGAGGCGGATCGCAAACCAGGCGCTCACGACGCCCTCGCTCGCGAGCTCGAAGACGCTCGTGTCGGCATCCGCGAACAGGGACGTGACGTCTTCGAGGCGGGAGGCGCCGAGTACGCCGATGCCGAGGACCGTTGCGGCGCTGTCGAGGGCGGGGCGGAGCACGTCGAGGCTCGAGAAGGCGCCATTGCCGGCTGCTGCGTCGAGGGAGTGCGGGTCGGTGAGGACGATCGCGAGGTCGGCGCTCGTGACGCCGACGAAGGAGGCGACGACGCCGGCGCCGAGCCGGCCGGCGAGGGATTCGCCGGCGCACGGGGTCGCCTCCAGGCGGGTGGGCGTTGGCAGGACCGTGAGCAGGGCCTCGACGAGATTGCGGATGGCGGTCGTGGCAGGGCTCATGGGGACAGTTCCTCGGTGTCGGTGACGATGCAGGCCAGGCGGGAGCCGTTGGATCCGACGGCGGCCCTGGCCAGGGTGTGCCCGTCGACGACGAGGTCGAGCGGGCGGTGCCTGGAGTGCGGGACAGGCAGCAGGTCACCGACGGCGAGGCCGAGGATGACGCTCGGAAGCACCCGGATCGGGCTGAGCTGCAGGGACAGGTCGACGGGCACCCAGGCGAGCTGGGCGTTCAGCTTCTCCTGTTGTTCCTCGGCGGTGATGACCGGGATCGACTCCCCGAGTTGGGGAAGCAGGGTCTCGGCGGGCAACGCGAGGGTGGCGGTCGAAGTCGTCTCGCCGACCCGCATCGAGAACGTCGCGACGATGACGAGATCGCTCGTCGCCGCGGCCTGGGCGAACTGCGAGTTGTACTGGATGCCGCCGAACGAGATCGGCAGGACGAGGAGCGTCCCGAGGGAGTAGCGCAGGTCCTCGAGGGCGTCCTCCATCAGGCGACGCACGAGGGCGAGTTCGATCTGGGTGAAGGTGCGCTCGGGAAGTGGAGGGACCTCGCTGCCACCGAGCATGTGGCTCACCCAGGACAGGGCCGCCGCGGTCGGGAACTGGATGACGGCCTTGGCCGCGAGGCTGCCTACCGGGCAGAGCACCATCGCGGTCGACGACGGCAGCGAGCTCGCGTATTCGTCGTAGCTGCGCATCAGGACGTGCTCGCAGGTGACCTGGGACATCACGCGAACCTTCGCGGTCAGCTGGGTGCCCCACTGGCGCGCGAAGGTCTCGAAGGCGAGCTCGAGGACACGCGAGTGCTCGCGCGCGAGGGTCGTCGGACGTCGGAAGTCGTACACCTCGACCGTGCGCTCGGGCGCTGCGGGCACGCCAATGCTCTTGTGTTCCTGGACCGTCACGACTGCAACTATCGGCCGGTGAATCCGACCGGTAAGCAGTCCGCAGGGAATTCGTTCGAAATCCCGGGCGGGCTGCCCGCGGGGCGACCGCGGGATGCCTGACGGTGTCCGCTGCTTAGGGGGCGCCCGCCTGCCCGGCGAGGATCGAGGGGATCAGCGCGCGGACGGCATCCGGTTCGCTCGAAAGCAGGACAACGTCGACGCGGCGATTCTGGGCCATCGCGTCGAGGGTGTCCGCAGTCGTGACCGAACGGGTCGAACCGTAGCCGATCGCGGAGATCCGCTCCCCCGCGACACCGCCGACCTCGACGAACCTGCGCAGGACGCTCGTCGCCCTGGCCGAGGAGAGTTCCCAGTCGGTCGCATAATTCACGGTGACGCCGTGCCGGTCGGCGTGGCCTTCGACGGTGACCTCACGTTTGTCGCCGGCGAGGATCGGCGACATGGCGTCGACGACGGCCGTCGCCTTCGGGCTCAGGGTGGCGAGGTTGGGAGCGAAGAAGGCATCCGTTCCGACGAGCCCGATGGTCAGCCCTCGGGCGTCGATCGTGAACTGCACGATCGAGTCGATGCCCTGCGCGGTGACGGCTGCCTTCAGTGCCGCCTGCACCGAGGAGAGGTCGGCGATTTCCTGGGTCGCGATCTGGAGGTCGGTGAGGGCGGGAGTCGGTGCCGGGGTCGCTGTTGGCGATGGTGTCGCCGAGGCTGTCGCGGCCGACGTCGAGGTTGCGCCCGCCGTCCCGAGGTCCTTCGCGGCCGGGTCGCTGGCGTTGGCGTTCGCGGCCGACACGACGACCCCGGTGGCCGTGTCGATCTTGCCGACGTCGACGGCCCCGAAGCCTGTCGCGAGGGAATTCTTGAGCTGAAAGAACTTTTGCGAATCAACGGAGGACATCGCGAACAGCACGATGAACATGCACATCAGCACGGTGACCATGTCCATGTACGACGCCATCCAGCGCTCGTCGACGTGCTCGACGTGCTCCTCCTCGAGGCCGCGACCTCGACCTCGCCCGCGTCCTCCGCCGTGCCCGCCGCCGGCACTCATGCTGCCTCAGACAGCGGCTTGTCCGCCTTGTCCGCCTTGGCGGCCTTTGCGGCCTTCTTGGCCGGCGCGTTCGGCACCATGGCCCGGAGGCGTTCGCCGAGGAGCCGCGGCTGGCTGCCGGCCTGGACGGCGAGAGCGCCTTCCATCAGGAGGGTCATCCGTTCGACCTCGAGGTCGGAGAGCCGCTTGAGGCGGTTCCCGATCGGAAGCCAGATGAAGTTCGCCGAGACGAGCCCCCACAACGTCGCGACGAATGCGGCGGCGATCATCGGCCCGAGGGTCGAGGGAGTGTCGAGGTTCTCGAGGACGTGGGTGAGGGAGATGACGGTGCCGATGATGCCGACAGTCGGGGCGTAGCCGCCGAGGGTCACGAAGAACTTCGAGGCGTTCCGGCTGAGCTTCGTCGCGGTCGAAAGCTCGTCCTCGAGCAGGATCCGCAGTTCGTCTCCGTCGGTGCCGTCCGCGATGTTCTGCAGCGCCGTGCGCAGGAACGGGTCGTCGATGGCGTCGGCCTCCTGCTCGAGCGCGAGGAGACCCGCGCTGCGGGCCTTCTCGGCGAGCACGACGATCTGGTCGATCACGTCCTGGGGTGGGGTGGTCTTGCCCTTGAACGCGCTGGGAAGCGCTTTGAATGCGTTGAGGGCGTCACTGATGGTTCCGCCGGCGATGCCGACCGCGATCGTGGCACCGAAGACGAGGATCATCGGAGCAGGCAACAGGATGGAGGCGATCGAGGATCCCTCGATCGTGATCATGGCGACCATGGAGCCGAAGGCGAGGGCGATCCCGATCAGGGTTGCCGGATCCATCAGAGCCTCCGCGGGCGCTGCCCGCTGCCCGGTTCGAGCTCGTCTTCGATCGCGTGCGGTCCCGTCGGAACCTCGAGCGACCGGGCGCCGGACCGGTAGTCGCGGTCGTCGGTGAGGGAGGCGAGCGAGATCACATGGGCCCGGAATCGGGCGATCTTCTCGATGATCTCGTCGAGGGTCTCGATGACGATGAACTTCGCCCCGTCGACCATGACGAGGGTCGTGTCGGGGCTGGCGTGAATGCGTTCGATCAGGTCGGGGTTGATCGCAAATTGGCTGTCATTCAGCCGTGTCACAACGATCATGGGGCCCGTCCCTGGCTCACGACGGCCACACCGGCCGTCAGGCACCACTGTCGGTCGCTCCGCGCCGAAGGTTAGCTCGGGGTGTGGGCGGGCAGGCGGATGCCGCCGGCCGGGCCCGCGAAGGACCCGGCGCCGGTCGCGCCTGCGTCTGCCGGGACTACCGCTTGAGGTTCGTCAGCTCGGTCAGGACCTCGTCGGAGGTCGTGATGATGCGGGCGTTGGCCTGGAATCCGCGCTGGGCGACGATGAGGTTCGTGAACTCCTGGGAGAGGTCGACGTTCGACATCTCGAGGGAACCGCTCGTGAGGGTGCCCATTCCGGCGGATCCGGCGGCACCGAGGACAGCGGTGCCCGAGTTCGTGGTCGACCGGTACTCGGACGATCCGGCCTTCTCGAGGCCACCGGGGTTGGTGAAGGTCGCGAGGGCGATCCGGCCGATCGACTGCTGCTTGCCGTTGCTGAACAGCCCGGTCAGGGTGCCGTCCTTGCCGAGGGTGAACGACGTGAGCGAACCTGCGGCGTGGCCGTCGGTGCTCGCGGCAGTCAACGAACTGAGGTTGGCGGCGCCCGTGATCGTGCCCAGGTCGACGGCGACAGTGACACCGTTGACGGTGACCGGCAGGCTGTTCGCAGTCGAGGTCAGTGACCCATCCGCGAAGGTGAGCATCGTGCTGCTCGTCGAGTTGGGAGAAGTGACGGTCCACTTGGCCGGGGCCGCTGCGCTGTACGTGAAGTTGAGTGAGACCTGACTCGCGGCGCCGGTCTTGTCATAGGCCGTGAATTCCCGGCTCAGGGTTGTACCGTCAGCCGCATCCGAAGGCAGGTTTCCGGTCACTGTGGCCGTTGCCGAAGCCAATGGCGGCTGAATTGTGGTGAGTGGCAGGGTGATGGTGCCCAGCGCTCCGCCCTGGTTGACCGTGCCCTTCGCGTCGGCGTTCCAACCCTGCACGAGCGCGCCGGACGGTGACACGAGGCGGCCCTGCGCGTCGAAGTCGAAGGCGCCCGCGCGGCTGAAGAGGGTTTCGCCGGCGAGCTGGGTCACGAAGAAACCGTCGCCGGAGATCATCATGTCGGTTGCGCGACCGGTCGACTGGGTGGAGCCCTGGGCGAAGTTGGTGGAGATGCCGGCGACCTGCACGCCGAGGCCGACCTGGGCCGGGTTGGTGCCGCCGACAACGGTCTGCGGGGAGCCCGCGCCGTGGGTCAGCTGGGACAGGGTGTCCTGGAACTGCGCCGAGGAAGACTTGAACGCCGTCGTGTTGACGTTGGCGATGTTGTTCGCGGTGACATCCAGCATGGTCTGGTGCGCGCGAAGGCCGGAGATTCCGGAATACAGGGAACGAAGCATGGGATGCTGCCTTTCGAAACGGTATGGGTGGAAAGCGTGTGGTGGAGTACGGCCGGGCGGGACGCGCCGGGCGTCAGGTCGTGGTGGTCGCGACGACCGGAGTGGTCGTGGTCGCCGGGGTCGTGACCCCGGAAATCGCGTCGAGCTTGACGCTCACTCCCCCGACCGTGACCTGCGGCACCGATCCGGCGTAGGACACGGCGGAGGCGACTCCCGTGACCGAGGTGCCGGCGGCATCCGTGTATGTCACGTTCTGCCCGACCAGGGAGGCGGCCGCGATGCGCATCTGGAGCGAGAAGCTCTCGTCGGAGGTCGTCGACAGGGCCGTGAGCTTCTCCATCATGGAGAGCTGCGTCGTCTGGCTGATCATCTGGTTGGAGTCCATCGGCGAACTCGGGTCCTGGTTCTTCAGCTGCGTGACGAGGAGCTTCATGAAGGCCTCGGAGTCGAGGCTCTGGCTCGGCGTGCGCGAGGTGGTCGACGCGCTGTACACGCCGGCGGTCGCGGTCGCGGCTCCCGTTGCTCCGGCTGCCGATGCGGCCACGATGGCTTCGATCGTCATGGATTCTCTCTTCTCGTGCTTCTCGTGGTTCTTGTGGTCGTGTTCTGGAACAGGTTCTGGGCGGTCATCCGTTGAGCTGTCATTCAGGCCAGCACATCGACAGAGGGGCGGTAGCCGAGGGGTTCGTCCCGGAACGGCGGTCGGACCGCCGTGCCGGACTCCCGGGCGTCGCCCGGTTGGTCGGGTGCCCGCACGGATCCGGGATCCGGACTGGTCCTGGCCTCCTGCCGGCCGGGAGCGCCGAAGGTACCGGAGCCCGCAGCGCGGGAATCGTCGGGCTGGGAGTTCCCGGACAGGTCGAGCCGCGTGTCCGTGCCGCCCTGGGCGAGGTCGCGCCGCAGCTCCGGCAGGATCGCGCGCAGGGCATCCCGCCCGAGATCGGTCGGGGCGAACAGTTCCACCCGAATCGCACTGCCGCCGATGTGCGCCCGCACGATCACGGGACCCAGATTGTCGGGGTTCACGGTGATGGTCATCGCGTGCTCGCCGTTCGCGGCGCCGATCAGGCTCGCGAGGCCGCGGCCGACCTGGCCGGCGAACGGCAGGTCGGCGAGCTGCGCCGCTCCCGGTGTCGCGGCCGAGGCGCCGGCAGCGGATGCCGCGGCGACAGTCGAACTCGCAGCGACCGTGTGCGGGGCGGCCGGGAATGCGGTGCCCACGCTTGTCGGATCGGTGGGAGTCACGGGAGTCGCGGCAGAAGCGAAAGCAGTGCTTGCGGCCGTTGCCGTTGCCGATCGGAATGCGGCGCCAGAGTCGGCGACCGCTCCCCCGCGCGAGCCGCCTGCGCCGGCACTGTCTGAACCGGTATTGGCTGAACCACTGCTGTCAGAGCCGTTGCCGTTCGAGGCGTTGCTGACCGAATCGAGGCTGACCGACGCGGCGGCGCGCGAGTCGATGGGCGCCGTGGTCGGGAGGCTCGAGTTCGCGGCGCCGGGAGCGCCAGCGGTCCGGGTGGCTGCGGCGGATGCGCGGCCGGCCAGGTCTGTGAGGCCGGCGGCGGACCCTGCGGCCGCCGCTCCGGTCGGACCCGCCTGACCGTTCGTTGCGTCCGTCCCGTCGGTGGCTGCGCCGGGAGTCGGGGCCTGGACAGCAGGGGCGGTGACGCCGGCACCGCCGGTGGTCGTTCCGGTCACGGCGGCGGCCGCCTGGTTCCCGAGGGCACCGACCGGTGACGAGGAATCGACCGGAGACCCGGCGGTCGTCGCGGTTGCTGTTGTCGAATTCGACGGTGAACCAGCCGCCTGTGCTGCGCCGACCGGAGCCTGCGCTTCCGCGGTGACGGCGCCGGGCAGTGCCCGGCCGAGCGTCGCGGAACCGGCTGCCGCGGAATCAGCGGACGTCGAACCGGAAGAGACCGAGCGTGAGGAAACCGGGCCGACAGCCGAGCTGTCGCCGGGCGCCGCGCCCGAAGTCGAGGCTGCTGTCGAGCCAGCTGTCGTGCCAGAGGTAGCGGCCGAGAGGGACGCCGAATCCGCCGTGAGCAGGTCACGCATGACGGTCGCCTGCGTGTCACTCGCACCCTGCTGGGCCGCTGCCGATCCGGGACCATCGGCCGCTCCGACTGCAGACTGACCCGAAGAGACCCCGGTGCTCATCGATCCCCGGCCGGACGACGGCACGGGTTCCGCCTGGGCATCCCGCTCCGTGCGGGCGCCGCGTGCCGCCCGGGCCGAGCGCACGTCCCTGGCGATCTGCACCGACCGGACCGCGCGCGCATCCTGGGCGTCCCGTGCCGTCTCTCCGGATTTCTGTGTGGACTGCCCTGCGGAGTCCCGGGTGTCCTGCAGCGCAGACGTCCGGGCGGCGGATGTCCGGTCGACTGATGTCCGGACGGCGGCCTGCGCCGAGGACCGTGCTGCGGAAGCGTCCATGCGCTCGCGAGCGGCGGCATCCGCGGCCGAGCGCGACAGGGCCGCCTGGGCCGCCCGTGCGGTCACGGCCTGCGCGTCGACGGAGGCACTCGCGGCCTCGCGACGCTGGGTCGTCCCGGCGTCCCTGGCCGTGTCGAGCGCGGAGGCGAAGCTGCCCGCACTCGTGTTCGCTCCGGAACCCGTGCCGTTCCCGGTCCGGGTCTCCGTCGCCGAGCGTGCGAGCAGGGCCTGGGCGTTGGCCCGGGCGAGGGAGGCGTGCGCGGACACCGCGCTTCCGAAGGAGGCGGCCATCAGGAGGCGCTCTTCATCATCGAGGCGAGGGCGGCGCTGAGCAGGTCGGCGGTGCCGGACGTCGCGGCGGCCTTCGCCGCGGTGAGAGCGGTCGCCGAGGCCGTCGAAGCCGTGCTGGACGTCGCGGGGGCGTCCGGGATCACGCGGCGGATGGTGTCGATGTCGGAGTCCTTCATGTAGGCCTCGACCTCGCAGACCGTGCGGCCTTCGTACGGCGCGTGGATGACCTTGTGGTTTCCGGCGTAGATCAGGATGTGCTCTCCGCCGCCGGTCACGATCAGGTCGCCCGGCTTCGCGTCGGCGAGGGACGCGACCTCGGTGCCGATCTTCATCTGCCCGGAAACGAGGCGGGGAACGGATATGCCCATGTCGGCATAGACCTTCTGCACGAGCCCGGAGCAGTCCATGCCGCTCGAGCTCTTGCCGCCGAAGACGTAGGGAACGCCGAGGTACTTCTGCGCCGCGGTGACGATGTCGGTTCCGGTCACGCTGCCGGTCGCGACGCCCGCGCCGCTCGCCGCGGTCGTGGCCGAGCTGGCCGCCGCCGCGAGGGCGTCGGCGAAGGTCGCAGCGGTTCCGGTGCTGTCGGCCGTCGTGGTCGTCGTGGCTGTGGCAGCGGCCGCGGCCGTCGACGCCGACGCGGCGCTCAGTGCGTCGAATCGCGCGAGGGTGGCCTGGATCGTGCTGATCCGGCTCAGGGCGTCGACCATCGTCATCGGGTGCCTCCGGCCTTGCGGCGGTGCCACCCGGTCGACGCGATCTCGTCGAGCACGGTCTGCTCCGCCCGCAGGTCCTCCGCAGCGACGAACAGGCCGTGGCGGCCCTCGAGCTTTTCGAGCCCGACGGACTCGGCACGCTTCGCGGTGAAGGCGGCGTGCGCGGTCTCAGCGGTCTGCCGGTATTCCCGCCCGAGCGCATCGAGGTCGGCGAGCATGCTCTGCGCCGAGGTGCGCCCGGCCGCGATCGCGGCGAGGGATGCGGTGCCGGTCGCCTCACTGGGCAGCACGGTCAGGGCTGCGGATGCCTCGGCGCGCCTGGCCTCGTTCGAGTTCAACAGGGCGTTGGCCGCGGCCAGTTCCCCGGCGGCGGCGTCCTGCTGCAGGTGGCGCAGCCGGAGGAGTCCGGCGAGGGCGAAGTCGCGTTTCATCAGATGCCTCCGAACAGCCGGGTGAGCCGGGTGAGCTGGTCCCACGCGAGCGGGGCGGACGTCTGGTCGTCCATCCGCTGCTGCAGGAATTCGTTGATCGCGGCCTCGTTCTCCACGGCCGCGTCGACGAGCGGGTTCGTGCCCGGCTTGTACGCGCCGACGTCGAGGAGGTCCTGGGCGTTCCGCCGCGCGGCGAGCACCTTGCGGAGGTTTCCCGCGAGCCGGTTCTGTTCCGCGGTGTTGACCCGGGAGGCCACCCGGGAGATCGAGGCGAGGGCGTCGACGCTCGGGAAATGGCCGAGGACGGCGAGTTTGCGGTCGAGGACGACGTGTCCGTCGAGGATCGAGCGCGCGGCATCCGCGATGGGCTCGTTGTGGTCGTCGCCGTCGACGAGCACGGTGTAGATGCCCGTGATCGAGCCGGACTGGTCGGTGCCCGCGCGCTCGAGGAGGCGCGCCATCAGGGAGAACGTCGATGGCGGGTAGCCGCGGGTTGCCGGAGGTTCGCCGACGGAGAGACCGATCTCACGCTGGGCCATCGCGACGCGGGTGAGCGAGTCCATCATCAGCATGACGTCAGCGCCCTGGTCGCGGAAGGACTCGGCGATGCGGGTCGCGACGAAGGCGGCGCGCAGGCGCATCATGGCGGGTTCGTCCGAGGTCGACACCACGACGATCGACCGGGCGAGGCCCTCTGCACCGAGGTCGTCCTCGAGGAATTCGCGGACTTCGCGGCCTCGCTCCCCGACGAGGGCGATCACGGAGACCTTCGCGTCGGTGCCGCGCGCGATCATCGACAGGAGTGAGGACTTGCCGACCCCGGAGCCGGCGAAGAGGCCCATGCGCTGGCCGCGGCCGACGCTCGTGAGGGTGTCGAGCACGCGCACGCCGAGCTGCAGCGGCGTCGTGATCCGCGACCGCTGCATCGCGGAGGGGCTGTCGTGGTCGATCGAGACGTATTCCTCGACGACGAGGGGGCCCTTGCCGTCGATGGGGCGGCCCATCCCGTCGATGACACGGCCGAAGAGGCCGTTCCCGGTGGGCACGAGGTGCGGGGTCGCGTCGGACCGGACCGGTGCGCCGACCCGGATCCCGGTCATCCGGCCGAGCGGCATGCAGCGGATGCCGTCCTGCGTCGTCGCGACGACCTCCGCGTCGATCTCGGCGTCGTTCCCGATCGCGACAAGGTCGCCGATCGCCGAGTTGAGCCCGCGGACCTCGAGGCCCAGGCCGACGATGGACGAGACCACGCCGACCCGCTCGGGGCGGGCGACGCGGAGGGCGCGCGCGAGGGCAACGGGGCGCGGTTCCCAGGTGAGGGTCATCGGGTTCCCCCGAGGAGCGCGGCGCGGGCCCGCTCGAACGCGGTGGAGATCCGGGCGTCGAGGAAACCGTCCGCGAACTCGGAAACGGCGTCGCCGCGGGCGAGCGACGGGTCGGCCTGGAACGTCACGCCGGTCGCGGCGAGGACGGCCGGGTCGATCACGTCGAGGTCTGCGGGGTGCATGCGCACCACGTTCGGCCGGGTCGGCGACGCGGGGTCGAGTGCACGGCGCAGGGCCAGCCGTGCCGCACTCGGCCCGTCACTGATTTGGTAGCCGATCACGGCCTCCGCGAGGTCGAGCGCCGTGGCGAGCAGGGTGCCTTCGGCCTCGTGCAGGACGGGCTGGGTGCGCTCGTCGAGCGCGTGGCTCGCGGCGGTCAGGAGCCCGACCGTGCGGTCGAGCTGCGCCTGGACCTGCGACACCCGGGCGGCGTGGTCGGCCTCGAGGCGTGCGACCTGCGCCGCAATGTCGCTCGCGGCGGCCCGCATGCCCGCCGTGTATCCAGCAGCATGCCCCTGGACCCGGGCGGCCTCGACCGTGCTGTCGCCGGACACTGCGCGCAGGGTCGGGAAGGAGATCGCGGAGAACGGCGGGTCGCCGGCGGTCTCGGCGGCCGCGCGGGCGACCGGGGTGGTCGCCTTTCCGGCTGCGGGCGCGGTTCCGGCGGTGGCTCCGGACGCATCCACGAGCACGGGCTCTGCGTGACGGAACGGGATCGCGGGGCTAGACAACATAAGCGTCCTCGTCCGCACGGGTCACGGTGATGCTGCCCTGGGCCTCGAGGTCGCGGATGGCACGCACGATCGTCGCACGTCCCTCCTCGACCTGGGAGACGCGGACGGGCCCGAGCGCGCGGATCTCGTCGTCGAGGATCTCCCGGTTGCGTTCGGAGAGGTTCTTGCGGATGATCTCGACGACGCCGTCGGTGGAGCCCTTCATCGCGATCGCGAGGATACCGGCGTCGATGCCGCGGAGAACCTGCTGCACGTCGCGGTCCTCGAGGCGGACGATGTCGGCGAAGGTGAGCATCCGGGCGCGCACCTGTTCGGCCAGGGCCGGGTCGCGGGCGTCGAGGGCTTCGAGGAGGGAGCGCTCGGTCGCGACATCCGCCCGGTTGATGATCTCGACGAGCGGCTGGATGCCGCCGACGACCTCGACGGAGTCCCTGGTGGCGCTGACGGCGCCGACGCGGGCCTTGAGCGAGTCGGTCACGACGCGGATCGCCTCGGGCGTCGCCGTTCCCATTCCGGCGATGCACTGGGCGACCTCGGCGGGCAGGCTGCCCTCGAGGCCGGCGATCACGGCGGAGGCGTGTTCCGGCCGAAGATGGGCGAGGACGAGGGCGATGGTCTGCGGCAGTTCGCCGTCGAGAAGGGTGAGCACCTGGAGCGGCTCGGCGGTGTCGAGGAATTCGAAGGCCTTGCCCGCCATCGACGAGGCGACCCGGCTCATGACCCCGGCGGCGCGTTCTGCGCCGAAGGATGCCTCGAGCAGGCCGACCGCGTAGGCGTGGCCTCCGCGAGGGGAGCGTGTGCCGCGCATGGTGAGGTCGTGGAATTCGAGGACCGTGGTCTCGGCGACCTCGGTGTCGACCCGGCGCAGCTGCACCATCTCGGCGGCGATGTCGGCGGCCTCGGCCTCGGTGAACTGCTTCATCACCTCGGACGCACGGTCGTGCTCCATGTTCATCAGAACGATGGCGACCTTCTGGGTTCCGGTCAGGGGGGCCTGGGGATCGATCATGCGGGCTGCCGATCATCCATGAGGCCGCGGAGGTACTCTGCGGTCTTCTTCGGGTCGCGCTGGGCGAGGGCGTCGATCTCCACACGCATCCGCTCGGAAGCGGCCGGCGGGGTGAAGGCGGGAACACCGAAGGCGACGGTGGGGCTCGGGTCGATCATGATGGGCGCGATCGGGGTCGTGAGGCCGAACGGAACCGCGGCGGGGGCGAGGGCCGGACGTACCTGGAGCATCTCGTCGACCTCGATCGATTCGCGGCTCTGGCGGCGGGAGCGGCGGGCGTAGAGCAGCATGCCGAGGATCAGGGTGATCAGGATTCCGGCGGTGATGATGCCGATGCGCACGATCTCCCCCATCCGGTCCGCCGAGGTCTGGGCGTCCTGCTGGGCGAGAGCCGCTGATGCGTCTGCGGCGGCCTGGCCGTTGAAGCTCACGACCTCGACCGTGACCGCGTCGCCGCGGGTCGAGTCGATGCCGGCGGCCGAGGAGACCAGGCTGGTCACGTCGGCGACGTTGACGCTGCCGATCGTGTCCTTGTTCACCGCGACCGAGATCGTCTGGCGGTTGACGGCACCGGCCGGGATCGTGCGGGTCTCGGTGACCTTGTTGACCGCGTTGTTCTTCGTGGTGTCCGCCGAGGTGAAGGAGCCGTCGGTGCTCGTTCCCGTCGGTGTCGTCGTCGTGGTCGTGGTGCCGAGCACCCCGGCCGCTCCCGAGGCGCCGGTGCCGGTGTATGTCTCAGTCTTGACGGCCTCGTTGAGGGCGGGAGCGTTCGTCGGCGAGGTGAAGGATTCCTCCACGCGCGAGGCCGACTGCGCGCTCATGTCTGCGGCGACGACGACGGTCGCGTTGCCGGCGCCGAGCACCTTGTCGAGCATGGCCTGGACCGAACCGCGCACGCGCTGCTCGTAGTCGGTGGACTGCTCGGCGCCGGTCCCGGTGACGCCGGTGCCGACGGCCGAGAGCACGATGCCCTTGGAGTCGATCACGGCGACGTCTGTCGGCTTCATGCCGTCGATCGAGGCGCTCGTGAGGTGCACGATGGCCTGCACCTGGTCGCTCGAGAGGGTCACGCCGGTCTGGGTGGCGACGAAGACGGATGCCGTCGGGTCCTGCTTCTCGGACACGAACACGGTGTCCTTGGGGATCGCGAGGCGAACCGAGGCGGTCTTGACGCCCTGCATGGCCTGGATCGTGTTGGCGAGCTCACCCTCGAGGGCCCGCTTATAGGTCACCGACTGCTGGAACTCACTCGCGGTGACGCCCATCTTGTCGAGCAGCGAGTATCCCCCGGTGTCCGAGGTCGGCAGGCCGGCCGCGGCCGCCTTGAGTCGCTCGGCGTAGACATCCGCCTGGGGAACGAGGATCGTCGCACCGCCGTCGCTGAGCTGGTAGTCGACCTTGTCGGTCGCGAGCTGGTCGACGATGGCGCTCGCGTCGGCGCCGGCGAGCCCGGAGAACAGGGGCGTGTACGCGGGCTTCGTGGCCCACATCGTGAGCGCGGCGATGCCGAGTGCGAGCACCGCGACGCCGATGATGGCAACCGTGCGCTGCGCGATGGTGAACTCACGGATGTTCTGTCCGAGTCGCTGGAAGAAGGAACTGATCTGGCGGGGCATCAGGCCTGCATCCTCATGATCTCGTTGAAGGCGTCGACGCCCTTGTTACGCACGGCGGCGACGAGTTCGAGGCTCACCTGTGCGCGGGTCGCGGCGATGGTGGCGCTCGCGATGTCGTTGAGGTTGCCGGTGACGGCGGCGACAGCCTGGGTGTTCGCGGTCGACTGCAGCTGCTGCAGGTTGTCGACGGCGCCGGCCATGGCGGTTCCGAAGCCCGAGCCGTCTGTGGCCGTGGTGGCCTGGCTGGATTGCGTGGCCTGCACGCTCTGGGTGGCCTGGCTGGCCTGGAGCGCGAGCGCCCCGATGGATGCGATGGTCATCAGGCACGGCCGATCTGAAGTGCTGCTTCGTAGGTTGTCTTGGCGCGGTCGACGACGGCCGCGTTCGCCTGGTAGCCGCGCTGGGCCATGATCAGGTCGCCCATCTGCTCGCCGAGGTCGATGTCGGGGCGGCGCACGTAGCCGGCGGCGTCGGCGAGCGGGTTGGTCGGGTCGGAGACGAGGATGCCGGTCGCCGAGCCCTGTGCGGTGCCCGCGACCTCGACGCCGTTCACGCCCGCGCCGGCCTGCGCCACGATGTAGCGGGCCTGGAAGGCATTGCCGCTCGTGGGGGTGACGGTGTTGACGTTCGCGATGTTGTCGGCGATCGCGTCGAGCCACTTGCGGTGCAGGGTGAGGCCGGAGCCGGCGATTCCGATCGCGTCGAGGCTCATCAGGCGGTCTTCATCGCGGCGCGCACGGCGCTGAACGGCATGTTCATTGCCTGGGCGGCGAACTGGTACCGGAGAACGGTGGACGTGTTCGCGAGCGTCTCGGTATCGAGGTTGACGTTGTTGCCGTTGACGTTGGTGGGTTCGAGGGAATCTGTCGTCGTCGCGGTCGTGCTGCCGCTGCCGTTCGCCACGGACTTGGCCAGGGCGGACTCGAACGCGACCTGCTTGGCGTGGTAGTTCGGCGTGTTGACGTTGGCGATATTGCTCGCGATGGTGCTCTGTCGCAGGGACAGTGCGGCCAGTGCGCTCGTGAGAGCGGTGGAGGTCACGGATTCAAGCACGGTTACCCGATTCGTCGTCAGATGTACTGAACGGCCGATCCGTGGCCTGGTGCGAGCAATCCGTGCTCGTCTCTAGCTATCGGCCCGGTTCGGGCCCGCGTTAGGTCTTCTTTCCACGAGTCAGGCGCTTGGCTCGAAAGGGGGGTGCAGCGGCCGTTTCGGCCCGCCGACCGCCCGCTCCCGTCAGTCGTCGTCGCGAAGGATCTCGCTCTTGCTCGTGAGGAGGATGGGCCTCTGCTCGGGGTCGAGACCGGGTGGCGGAGTGAGCCAGTAGCGGCCCGTGTCGTCGCGTGCGATGCGCCAGTGTTCGTTGTGGAGCCGCAGGTGGTCGGCCCTGCAGAGAAGGATGCCCTGGTCGAGGTTGGTCTGTCCGGTGTCGTCTTTCCAGTGTTGGATGTGGTGGGTTTCGGTCCAGGAGGGTGGTCGGTCGCAGCCGGGCCACATGCAGCCGCCGTCGCGAATGGCGAGGGCCACCCTTTGGGAGGGGCTGAAGGTGCGTTGCTCCCGGCCGAGGTCGACGCCGCTGCCGTGGTCGTCGAAGGTGACATCGAGGAGCCCGCTGTCGCACCGGTTCCGTTCCACCGTCTCGGCCGAGACCGTCACCGCGGTCCCCTCGATGACGCCGGGCTGGAGCGCGGGTGCCGCGGTTTCGGGGTTCGCCGCAGCGTGGGCTGTGGGTGACGGGGCCTCGGCTGGCGCGGCATCGGTGGGTGTGGTTCCCCTGGGCGCGAAACCGGCGGGTGTGGTGCTCCTGGGGCGGATGGTGATCATGCGGACGGCGGGGCTGCGGCTTCCGGCGATGCGCTTGGGGTCGGCTTTGACGCCGAGTTTGGTCAGGGCGAGGAATGCGTCCGCGGTGAGCTGTTCGGTGGTGCGCGGGTCGCCCTGCACGCGCTTCGCCCACGCTGCCTGCTCCTTGTCCACAAAGCGGACCCCGCCCCGGCGGGGGCTGGTAATGGCGTCGTAGGTACTCATCAGGTATTCGCCGTCTTCCGGGGCGAACAACCCGACCATGCGCACCTGCCCGGTGTGGAGCCGCCAGAACCGCAACGACCGGTCGTCGTAGACGGCCTTCTCCCGGGCGGCAATGCCGGCCTCATCGAGCACGTCCCGCACCCGCCGGGCCCGCTTGAACAACTGGTCAGCGTTCACCGCGCGCGCCTCGGCGAGGAGCCGGGCCAGAGCAGTGGCGAGTTTCTCCGGGGTGATCGCCCGGTCCAGGTCGCCGAGCCCCTTCCGGAGCGAGTCTGCCTTCTCGACGCTCAGCCAGCCCTCGCGCAGGGCCCGGCCGATCGGCGCGTGCCAGGGCGGCACCGCGGCCGCAGGTACTGGCGGGTCGACCGGCGGCAGGCCCGGGGCCGCGCCGTCGAGGGGTGGGACGCCGTCGAGGAACGGAGTCTCGTCGAGCAACTTCTGAGCCTCGGCGGCTTCCCGGGCGGCCTTCTCAGCGGCGTCGGCCTCGGCGAGCAGCCGGCCGACCGCGAAGAGTTTGCTCACGTCACCTTTGCTCGACCCGGACAAGTTCTGCAGCAGATCTTCTGGGGTCCGGAACCCCTGCCGGGCCGCAAGGCCTTGGCCGCCGAGTTCGGGCCGGGACCGCCGGGCGAGTGTCGCGGCGAACCACGCCGCCTGGGTGTCGAGTGCCCGCCGGGCTCCCGAAATCAATGCGTGCCCTTCGAGCACCGCGTCATCGCTCAACGTGTCGACAGCGGCAGACGAGCCACCGAGCCCGGTGACGATATGAGCCATCGACCGCAACCCGCCGAGCACGCCTCTCTGCACCGGGTCGCCCTGCACCCGGTCGCCATGCGGCTGATCGAGTGAAGCGGGCGGCTGGGGAAGATCGGTCATGCCCCCACGTTACGACGGACCGCCGACATTCTTTCAGCATGGCTCAGGCTTGTGGAAACTCCCTCTGATCAGGCACCTGTTGAGGAGAAGCCTCGCTCAACGAGTCCGATCAGCCGGTGACGTCAAGATAGACGGACGCGTTGGCGCGCTGGGCGGTGAGGATGGTGCGCACGGCGGACAGGTGTGCTCCGGCGGAGCGCCGCGCATCCTCGATCTCGCGGATCAACTCGAGCTGGCCGGCGATGAGCAACCGGGCACGCTCCTCGAGCTGCACGGGAAGCTGCCCCAGGTGCTCAGGCGCGCGCCACTGCACGCCGGTCGAGAACCGCTCCCCCTCGATCGCGAGCACCGCATTGCGCGTGCCGCTGCCGAGGCTGCGCTCGAGCTCGTCGAGCACGCGCAGCCACTCCTCATACGATCCCGACGGCCTAGGCATAACCGAGCTCTCCTCCGACCCGGGCAGCCATCGGCTGCGCGGGAAGCTGCTCGGCGGCTTCGTGCCAGGTCTGACGCAGCGGCTCGAGCAGTCCGATGCACTCCACCGTGCGGTTGACGTCCCGGTGCACGTTGGCACTCATGAGTGCGTTCTGCACGTACACGTAGATCGCGAACAGGCCTTCGGCGCCGTCCCAGGCCTCGACGTTGAGGGAGGACGACAGTTCGGAGACGATCGCCTGGGCGTGCAGCAGGTTCTCCGAGGCGACCTGCCAGTCCTGGTTGAGCTGCGCGGCCTGGGCGCGGTTGAGATCCAGGAGAAGACGGTCGTACAGCATCGTCAGGAGCCGCGCAGGCGTCGCGGACAGGATCGATTCGCGGTTGAACTGTGCGCGGCGGGCCTGCGCGTTGCTCCCCATCATGCTCATAATTGCCATCATCATCCAGCGCTCGTAGTAGTAGTGGTTGGGATCGCAGCGACCTGGGCCGTGAGCCAGCTCGACTGCGCTTTGAGAGCGGCGAGGGAGACCTCGAGCGCCGTGTAGGTGGCCTGCAGGGTGGAGCGTCGCGTGGCCAGGCTGACGTCCCACGCGTCGATCCGGGTGCTCATGTTCTTCACAGAGGACTGCTGCCCGGTGATCTCGCTCGTGAGCGCACCGGTGTACTTGTCCGACACTGCGGTCGCCGCAGCGGCGACCCGGGTCGCGATCTCCTGCACGGCGGCCTTGACCGTCGTCGGGTCGGCGGCGAGGGCTGTCGCGAACTTCGCCGCGTCGAACTCCATCGTGCCGGTCTTCGTGATGCTGATGCCATACTCCGACGGCGAGTGCCCGTTGATCGGGGCGGATGCCGCGGTGAGCAGCTTCTGGCTCACGTCACGAACCCCGCTGTCCCCGGTGAAAACGCCCGGCGACATGACGGCGGCACCGGAGGCGTTCGTGCTGTTCGTCACGACGGCTTGGGTGGAGATGAGGGCGAAGATCCCGTTGAGCGAGCTCACGAGGCCGGAGGCGAGCGAGCTGATCGCGGCGTCGTCGCGAGCGACCTTGATCGTCGCGGCCGTGGTCGAAACTGCGGAGACCGTGATCGCGACCCCGGGAAGTAGATCGGCGAAGGTGTTGGTCGACGAGGTGATCTTCTGCTCGGCCGTGGTGCCGGCCCAGAGCGTGAGGCTCGCGTCCTGTGCGGCAGTCGTGATGGCGGCACCGGTCTGGGTGAGCACGTTTGTGGCGGTGTTGGCCGTGACCTCTGCCTTGGTCCCCTGGTAGACCGTGAATGCGCCAGCGAGTCCCGAGCCCGTGGCGGTGAACTGGAGGCGGTACTGCGCGGCCCCGCTCGCGTCCACGCCCGACGCGACCTTAGTCGCGGTGACGCCGGCACCGGCCGCATTGACCGCAGTGACGACATCGTCAAGGGACGTGGATGCCGGGGTGATTTCGGTGCTGACGCCGTTCACGACGACGGTGAGTGCCGCGGGGCTGGCCGGCCAAACGGTCAGGGCGGCGGAGACGCCGACCTGGGTCTTGGCGAGGGCGCCGACGACAACGTCGATCTGGCCCGCACTGGCCCCGGTCGAAATGGCCGTGGTCACGCTCGTGGAACTGCTCGTAGCGGCGTAGAGGTCGGTGGCCGCCGGCTTCGAAGCCGTGGTCGCGAGGGTCGCGAGGGCTGCGACCTGGCCGTTGAGGCCCTGGAGTGCGGTGATGAGCTTTTGAGAGGTGGCGACGGATGCCTTGAGGAGCGTCTGGGGACGAGCCTCGACGGTCATCAGGGAGTTGATCAGGGTCGTGGTGTCCAGGCCGCTGATGAGCCCGTCGATCGCGTTCGTCATGCCTCCACCTCCTTAGGTGTGAAACTCTGTGCTGCTGGTCGTGCTGCGGGTGGAACGTGGAATGGCCGGCGGCGTTCGAGGGATGAGGTCCAGTTCATCTCCCGCGCGCCGCCGGCCATAGTTCACCGGTCGGTTGCCCGACTGCCTGGGCTATCCGATTTACTGGAGGAGCTTGAGCACGCCCTGGTTGCCCTGGTTCGCCTGAGCGAGCATGGCGGTACCGGCCTGCACCAGGATGCTGGAGCGGGTGTACTTGACCATTTCAGCGGCCATGTCGGTGTCGCGGATGCGGGATCCGGCAGCGGTCAGGTTCTCGGTCGAGACGGCAAGCGTCTTGACGACGCTCTCGAACCGGTTCTGAACCGCACCGAGGTCGGCACGAGCGGTCGACACCTTGGTGAGCTGAGCGTCGACAACCTTGATTGCCGCCGCAGCGCCAGCAGCGGTGCTGAAGTCCAGGCCACCCGAAGCAGCAAGTCCACCGGCACCCGCGGTCAGCCCGGCGGAAGGGTTCGCGACGGCCACCGCTCCACCGTTCAATGCCTTGACGTTGAGCTTGCCTGCGGTGTCGACGGTAGCAATCAAGCTGCCGGAGAAGGATGTGTCCTTGTTGAGTGCATCGGCCACTTCCTGCGCAGTACCACCGCCGGTCGACAGCGCCGCCGTCGCGATCGTCGAGACCGACTTGTCCGGGTTCGTGACGACGAAGGACTGCACGACGTCGTTGGTGCCGGCTGCGCCGACCGTGTAGGACGAACCAACGTTCGTCGCACCGATCGCAGTTGCGATGGTGTTGACGTTCGCACCCGTCAGGTCGACCTTGATCTGGCTGCTGGCATCGGAGTTGGCGCCGACCTGGAAGCTCAGTGCCTTGCTCGATCCGTCCAGCAGCTGGGTGCCGTTGAAGTTCGTCGAGTCACCGATACGCGTCAGTTCCTTGGTCAGCGCAGTGACCTCGGTCGTGATCGCGGTGCGGGAGTCCTTGTTGTTCGAGTCGTTACCGGCCTGGACGGCGAGGTCACGAACGCGCTGCAGAATCGACTGCACCTCGCTCAAGGAACCTTCAGCCGTCTGCACGACCGAGATGCCGTCCTGGGCGTTGCGGCTGGCGACCGTGAGGCCACCGACCTGGGACTTGAGTGCCTCGGAGACCGTGAGGCCGGCCGCGTCGTCCGATGCGCGGTTGATGCGAAGACCACTGGAAAGCTTCTCGAGCGACTTGGACATGTCGTTCTGTGTAGCGGTCAGGTTGCGGTAGGTGTTGTTCGCCGCGATGTTGGTGTTGATCTGCATACCCATGATGTATTCCTCCGTGAGTGGGTGTCGGTGCGTCTACCCATCCATGGGCTGACACTGAGATCTATCGGCCTTGGCCGATCGTGCGTTAGCCGTTGAGCGAGAAAGATTCCCGGGCCGGGTAGGCGCCGTGGCCGCCGAAGGATCCCGCAGCGGTGGCGTACTTCGCTGCGGCGATCGCGGCGGTCCGCGAGGGCACCGGCAAGCTGATCGGCTGCGTGAGGGGAAGGTCGGTCGCGACGGCGGGCATCCGCTCTTGGACAATGCCGAGCATCGCGTGATCGGCGAGCCTGGCCAGGTAGGCGCTGCGGCGGGCCGGCGCCACGCGGGACTCCGGCACGTAGTCGGCTTCATCGTCGGCGTAGTGGGTGCCGAGGCCGTCGCGCAGCAGGCGGATGGCCTCCGCGCGCTGCTGGGACACGGCCGAGTGGGTGATGCCCAGGTCTGCGGCGATGTCCTTGACCGGGCGGTCGTCGAAGTAGACCTGCTCGATGATCTCGCGCATCTTGGGCGGGAGCGCGAGCACGGCCGCGCGCAGGTAAGCGAGGCGCTCGGCGGAAAGCAGCGACTCCCCCGGCAGCACGGTGCTCGCCGGGATGTACTCGGCAGTGGTGTCGTCGAGGGCGATCACGGTGCGCTCGCTGTCGGCGAGGCCTGCAGCCGCGGTCTCACGGTCGACGCCGAGTGCGGCGGCGATCTCGTCGACGCTCGCGGCACGGCCGAGGGCGGCGGCGAGGGTTTCCTGAACGGCGCGGGTTTCCTTGATGCGTCGACGGGCGGTGCGGGTGGCCCAGTCGTTGGAGCGCATCTCGTCGGCGAATGCCCCGATGATGCGACGACGGGCGAATGCGCCGAAGGGAACCCCGAGGTCGGGGTTGAAAGCATCCGCGCTCGTGACGAGCGCGAGCGCGCCCGCAGACGCGAGATCATCGCGTGAGAGGTGACGAGCCTTGGCCCAGACCTCGGAAACCAGGTATCCGACGAGGGGCAGGTTGTCGGTGACCAACCGATTGCGCTCTGTGCGATTCACGTCGCAGCCCCCTTGTGTTTCACGAACGGATGTTGAGCGAGAGACCTCTGGCAGGGCCAGGATTACTTCGCTTCGTACCGGGTGAGCACTGGGACAAATTCACTGATCGGACAGGGGTTCGGGGCCCCTTTAACACAAAGTGTTTTGTCCGCGTGTCAAACATACAATCAGCCGCCCCTGAGACGGGCCGTGCGGCACCCCCACTCTGGGGGGGCTACTACCCCCCAACCGGGAAACGCTTACCTGCTCGGACACGCCCTGCCACCCCCACTTTTGGGAAAGCGTTGTCCTCATTTAGGTGGACATTCCCAGCCGCCACCTGCCAGTCTGGGCACACGGATCGCTTACGTGCGGCAAAACCCTGCCGATAGTGCCATCTGAAGCCAGAGTCGACGCGGTCGTGCGTCCCTCGGCCCGACCGGAATCGTGTGGAGGAAATCGTGGGCGCCAATGAACTCTCGGCCCTCCTGTGGCGCGAGCGGGAGCTCCTCGAACTGCTCGTCTTCAAGCTCGACGAAGAACAGCTCCTCCTGACGAACGGCAAGACCCGCTGGCTCCAGCAGGGCACCCGCGAGGTCGAGCAAGTGCTCGGCCACGTGCAGGAAGCCGGTCTCGCCCGCAGCGTCGAGGTTGCCGCCATGTCCGCAGAGTGGGGAACGAACGAAGACGCCACGCTCCGCGAACTCGTCACCCACGCCCCCGTCGGTCCCTGGACCGAGATCATGACGGCGCACCTCAAGGCCCTCGGCGAGCTCGCCTCCCAGATCAAGGAACTCCGCGACGCCAACGAACACCTGCTCCGCTCGGCCGCACGCTCCAGCCAGGAGACGCTCGCCGATATCCGTGTGAACACGAACACCTACGACGCCCGCGGCACAGCGGATGCGTCCACCCCGCCCGCCCGCCTCTTCGACCAGTCGTTCTAACGGGAACCCCATGAGCACATTCGGCGGACTCAACACCGCATACACCGGCCTCGTCGCCGCCCGCCAGGGCCTCGACGTCGTCGGCCAGAACATCGCCAACGCCGGCACCGAGGGGTACACCCGCCAGCGCGTGACGACCTCGTCAGTGGATGCCGTGACGCGCGTCGATCTC